>CALWBJ010000174.1 GCA_944376035.1 uncultured Clostridia bacterium
TGAGCCATTGAGTGAACAATACCGAGAAGTGCATTTGAGAATGCCATTCCGGCAAGACACTGTGCGTCGTGCATCTTGTCTCTCGCATCCATATTGCCATTGTAAGAAGGTAATAATTCTTTAATAATCATTTCAACGGCATGAATGGCAAGAGGATCAGTGTAAGCACTGTTGGCAGTTGATACGTACGCTTCAATCGCGTGAGTGAGTGCGTCCATACCTGTATGCGCTACTAATTTTTTAGGCATGGTATGCGCAAGTTCGGGATCAACTATTGCAACGTCTGGCGTAATTTCATAATCTGCAAGCGGATATTTGATACCCTTAGCATAATCGGTTATAACAGAGAACGCTGTAACTTCTGTCGCCGTACCTGAGGTAGACGAAATTGCGCAGAACCTGGCTTTCCGGCGAAGTTCCGGGATACCGAACACTTTACACATATCCTCAAACGTAACATCAGGATATTCGTATTTTATCCACATTGCCTTTGCGGCATCAATGGGCGATCCGCCTCCTATTGCCACTATCCAATCAGGTTGAAATTTAAGCATGGCCTCCGCACCGCGCATAACCGTTTCAACGGAGGGGTCAGGTTCTATTCCTTCAAACAGTTCAACCTGCATACCCGCTTCTTTCAAATAATTTACGGTTTTATCGAGAAATCCGTATTTCTTCATACTTCCGCCACCTACGCAGACCATTGCTTTGTTTCCCTTGAACGTCTTTAAAACTTCCAAGGCATCTTTTCCGTGATAAATATCGCGCGGTAAAGTAAATCTTGTCATTTTGCAAACCCCCGATTTTATTATTTAAATTGATTTTAACACCTTTAACGGTATAAGTCAATACTAATATAAAATTTATTTATGCCATTTTGTTATAAAAACCCGAATAAAAAATTATAGGTTTTAAAATAATTCTAAATATTAAGCAAAAACCAGAATATTAGGCACAATAGATTAAAAAAATATTATTGGTTTTTAAATTTGAATTTTTAATTTATTTTGAGTGCCAATAGGCAGTAAATTTTATGAAAAATTATATGGCGTTAATTGTTTAATTATCTTAAATTATATTTACTAATTCATTCATATCTTTTATGACCAGATCGGTTTTGATATCGCTTTTATCATACATTTCCGAAGTTGTTTCGCCGGAAAGTACCAAAACTGAATTGAATCCGTTATTGACTCCGAAAGCGATATCGGTATAGAGCCTGTCTCCTATCATGGTAATTTCCCGTTTGTTTAATTTTAATTTTTCTGTGAGCATATCTGCCATAGTTTTATTAGGCTTACCGATAATAAGATCCGGCATTCTTCCGCTGCTGGTTTTAAACATACTTATAAATGAACCGGCGTCGGGTATCGGAATATCTTTTGTAGGACAAACGTAATCAGGGTGGGTAGATATATAAAATGCGCCTTTTACAAGCAGATTATTGAATATTACAAGTTTTTCATATGTCAATTCTCTGTCAAAAGTCAAAAGCGCCACTTTTCCCTCTTCGCTCAGTTTTATACCGGATTTTTCAAGATATTCTTTAACTTTTTTTGTAGAAAGCGGATAGACGATTGATTCTGAATGATACTTATTTAGATAATCAATAGTAGCATCAAGAGATGAATAAAACATATCATTATCATTATGAATGCCCAAATATTTTAATTTTAAAATATATTCGTCATCCGTTTTTGATGAATTATTGGTAAGATAAACTATTTTTATACCTTTTCCCCTTAAATAATTCAGAGTTCCTTTAACATCTCCTATAAGTTGATTATCCAGATAAACAGTGCCGTCAAGGTCAAAAAGTATTGCTTTTGAATTTTTGATATTATTTAATTCCGCCATAAAATTACCTATTAAAAGTTAAAAATAATAAAACATAAAATATAGATCAACTTAAAATATTAATTAAATTTATTTATTTCTATACTATTTATTTTTTTAATTATTTTTTAAGATTTTACCTACAATTCCAGAAATATTTTTAAAAAGCTCAGATCCATAACCCAATCAGAAATCTTACTCAGTCTTATATTCTCTTCATTGGCTTTACCGAGATCTTCACGATATTCAGCGTAAGATATGCCATTTACTTTCATATAATGTTTTTCCGCAATTTCATCGTTTCCCAGAATCTGAGTCCTTCCGATGTGAATGGTATTATGACATTTTTTACACACAGCAAGTATATCAGTAAGTTTAACTATATGATTTTTCTCGTCATAACTCCATCTTTCGTGATTATCGAGTTTTTCGGTTTTCAATCCGCAAATCATGCACTTACCCTCGGATTTTTCCCTTGCGATTTTTTTTATGTATTCCCACTGTTTAGGTGATAAAACCGATCTTAAATTGAGTCCCCAGCAACCATCCGGAACAAGTTCAAAATTTAATTTTCTTTTAATGTTTTGCTTTTCTTCCATATTCACCGTTTAAAATGTTGAATATCAATTTTTAATTTTTTTATAATAAATTAAAAAAAGATTATTTTTTTCTTACAGAAAAATTGTATACTTTATTTATGCTAAAATAGTAAAAAAATAAAATAAACTTAAAAAATTAAAATTTAAATTTTCGCTTTCTGATTTATGTAATTTATGTCCGAATATTGATATTTAACTTTTCTGCTGTTATGACATATCAGATATATAATCTGA
>CALWBJ010000175.1 GCA_944376035.1 uncultured Clostridia bacterium
AAAAAAGAAATTTTCCGATTCTTTTCCGCTTAATTTTAATTTTTTTAAGTCTAATATCATATTATCCTTACAAAAACGCTTAACAAGTATATACTATTTATTCGGCCTTGTCAACTTTTTTCAGGAAATTTTTAAAGCGTAAGATTTTTAGTTTCCCTTGCTATTGAAAGTTCCTCGTTTGTAGGAAGAACTAAAATCTTGACCTTAGAGTCGGGAGTATTGAGTTCTTCGGTTCCCGAAGAATATTCATCGTTCTTCTTTTTGTCAAGATACGCGCCGCAGTATTCCATGCCTTCCATAACAAGACCGCGAACGAGTTTTGAGTGTTCGCCTATTCCGCCCGTAAACACGATCGCGTCCACGCCGCCTAAAACGGCTATATAACTTCCCACATATTTTTTTACTCTGTATGCGACTATTTCGATAGCGAGACGCGCGCGTTCGTTACCTTTTTCAGCCGCGTCGGTAAGGTCTCGCATATCGCTGGAAAGACCGCTGATTCCGAGCATACCGCACTTTTTATTGAGATAGTTCACCACTTCTTCGGGTTTCAAGCCTACTTTTTCGCGTATATAATCTACGGCGGCGGGGTCTATATCGCCGCTTCTCGTGCCCATTACAAGTCCTTCAAGCGGAGTAAATCCCATGGAAGTATCCATACATTTTCCGTCTTTAACCGCAGAAATGGAAGAACCGTTGCCGAGATGGCATATTACCATTTTAGCGTTCTTATTTCCGAGATATTTTCCCGTTTCTTCGCTTACGAACTTATGAGACGTACCGTGGAAACCGTATTTTCTTACCTTATACTCGGTGTAAACTTCATAAGGTATTCCGTACATATATGCTTTGGGAGGCATGGTAGAATGGAAAGTCGTATCAAAAACCGCCACCATGGGAACGCCGGGCATAACTTCCCTGCAACTCTTTATGCAGGAAATATTACCGGGCATGTGAAGAGGTCCTAAAACCGCGTTCTTTTCGCAGATTCTTATTACTTCGTCGTCTATAACTACGGAATTTTTGAAATCCTCGCCCGAGTGAAGTACTCTGTGCCCTACCGCGCTTATTTCGTCGATACTTTTAAGCGCGCCGTTTTCTTTATCGAGCATAGCCTTCAGAACAAGTTCCATTGCCTCTTTATGAGTGGGCATATCCTGTTCTATTCTTATTTCCCTGCCGTCGGACGTTTTCTGCGTCAGAAGACTTCCGCTGAAAGTTATGCGTTCGCAGATACCTTTAAGTACTACGCTCTCGTCCTCCATATTTATAAGTTGATATTTTAAAGAAGAACTGCCTGCGTTTATAACCAAAATTTTCATTTCTTTTACCTTATCCGAATATAATATTTGAAATTTATATATTTTTTAATTTTATTTTTATATTATTTTTTAATTATGAATTACGTCTGATTGTTATATCGCTGATATCATTTATATCGCGCTTATAAATCCTTTTAAAATATTGCCGATTTATTTAGCCTGCAATGCAGTTATGGCGATAACGGCGATAACGTCTTCCGTCGAGCATCCGCGGGACAGATCGTTTATGGGTTTTGCAAAGCCCTGGCAAATGGGTCCCAGAGCAAGGAAACCGCCGAAACGCTGAGCGATTTTATAGCCTATGTTACCAGCGTTGATATTGGGGAAAATAAATACGTTTGCATTACCCGCAACGGTCGAGCCGGGCGCTTTAAGTTTGCCTACTTCGGGAGCAACCGCCGCGTCGAACTGGAATTCTCCGTCGAGAATAAGGTCGGGAGCGGCCTCTTTTGCAAGCCTCGTAGCCTCCTGCATTTTGGGAACGCTCTTAAAATACTTATCGTCGTTACCCGAGCCTTTGGTCGAGAAAGAAAGCATAGCGACTCTGGGTTCGATACCCGCGATGGTTTTCGCCGTCTCAGCCGAAGAAATAGCAATATCCGCTATCTGCTGAGCGTCGGGTTCGATATTGATGGCGCAGTCGGCAAAAACCGCCACTCCGTCGGGAAGATATTTATTGCCGCAATCGGGTGCGATCATAACAAAACTGCTTGAAACCGTTTTTATTCCGGGAGCGGTCTTAATAACCTGCAAGCCGGGACGGAGAGTATTAGCCGTCGAATGGCACGCGCCCGAAACAAGTCCGTCCGCGTCTCCCGCTTTGAGCATAAGCGCGGCATACATGGTGTAATCTTTTAAAATACCCGCTTTTGCGGCGGCGATATCGGCATATTCGGGAAGTCCCGTTTTTTTATTGATTTTTCCTTTTCTCGCCTCAAAAAGGATAGCGGCATATTCGTCTGTCTTATCATTGGTAACGGGGTCTATTACGGTAACGCCCGTAAGATCGGCGTCCGGATTGTTCTTTTCGATTTCCGCTATGCTACCGAGAAGAATGACTGACGCGAGTTTTTCTTTTGCAGCCTGAGCCGCAGCGGCAACAACCCTTTTATCCTCGCCTTCGGGAAGTACGATGCGCTTACTTAAAAGGCTTGCCTGTTTCTTAATGTTTTGAAGAACCTGAGACATGATTTTTTCTCCTTGAAATTTATGGTAAAAAAGTTTTGTGTTTTTTATAAAAATGTAGTAAAATAAATATACTTGATAATAATACCGTTTAACTTTTTTATTTTACAACATTTAAAAATAAATGTCAACATTATCGCCGCGGTACCTTACCGCAAAAAACAAAAAATAACGGAGGTTTTGTGAATGCGTGTTTGCGCTACGGTAGCAGAATATAACCCGTTGCATTCGGGGCACCTCAAACATATCGAATACATGAAAAATACGCTCAAAGCGGAAAAACTTATAGTTATAATGAGCGGAAATTTTACTCAGCGCGGAGAACCTGCCGTTCTTAACAAATTCACGCGCGCCAGGCAGGCTGTCATTGCGGGCGCGGATATAGTTATAGAACTTCCTACCGTCTTTGCCGTTTCCAACGCGGAGATATTCGCAAAAGGCGCGATGAATATCAT
>CALWBJ010000176.1 GCA_944376035.1 uncultured Clostridia bacterium
TGGACTATGCAGTTGATAAAATCGCAGCGCTTGTATCAGAACTTAAAAATAAGATTTAAGTAAGCAAGATTTGATATTTTTATTAAAGAGAAACATATTTTTATATTATAATATAATAAGTTTTCTATAAATAAATATAGCCGCGGAGAACTTTCTCCGCGGCTATATTTTGTTCTTACATTATAAAAGTAATTAAAATTATATTAAAAGCCTCTTAACATCTTAAAAAACATTCAGAGGCTTTTTGCTAATAGTTTTATTTTATATAAATTTTATATTTAATAATATATAATTATTGCTGAGTTTTTGTTTTACGTTTTAACGTTGTAGGAATTTTTAATTTTGAAAAAATTTTTTTCAGAACAAAAATAAGCGGAATATCAAATAGAATTACAGAACATACAATTAAAAGGTAAGGCCAAAAATCTGATAGAGGCGACATTTTGCTTAGTTCCAAAGGAGAAAAACCCATAAAGACAGCGATAATAGTTATTGCAAATATAACCAGTGCGTTGCTGAAAAAAAGTATGCTTCTGTAAACATTTAAAGGTCTGCAAATTATATAAAGGCTTATAAGTCCCGCATAGGTAAGAGCATAAACCTTCATGGTTCTATAAATATCGCTTGTTGCGATATTATTGGTCCCGACAGCCCTCTCAAATATCTGAATAATAATAACGCTGATTACCATCATAAGCGAGTTAGGTAAAGATTTACTGATAACCTGACTTATGAATTTTCCTTCAACACGAGAGTCATTCGCTTGCAGAGAAAGGAAAAACGAAGGTAAGCCGATAACGAATGTTTCAAGTAATATCATGTGTGAAAGGGTAAATGGATAAGTATATAAGTGAGGCAGGCAGAGAGTAATTATCGCAAAGCACATGACAAAAAATGTCTTCATAAGAAATAGTGAAGCAGAACTCTGGACATTGTTAATTACACGTCTTCCTTCATAAACTACTTTGGGCATAGAACTGAAATTGTTGTCCATAAGAACGAGGTGAGATATATTTCTTGCCGCATCGCTTCCTGTTGCTACCGATACGGCACAATCGGCCTCTTTAAGAGCAAGAATATCATTAACTCCGTCTCCGGTCATTGCCACTACATGTCCGGCCGCTTTAATGGCTTTTATTAGCAGAGCCTTTTGCTCCGGACTGACTCTTCCGAAAACCGTGTACTCATTTGCAGCCTGTATCACTTCTTCATCGCTTAAATCTTCAAGGCTTATATATTTATCGGCATTATCAATACCGACTCGTTTGGATACTTCGCTGACGGTTATAGGATTATCGCCGGAAATCACTTTTATATCTACTCCGTTATCTTTAAACCATTGAATTGTATCCGCCGCGTCTTCTCTTACGTTGTCGGAAATCAGTATAAGTGAAAGAGGTAAAAAGTCTTCGGGAACGGAATTTTCCTGTAGTTTACTGTCACTGTGAGCAAGAACAAGAACTCGGAGTCCTTCAGAAGCAAACTTATTTATTTTCACTCTTATTTTCTCGTATTCATCTTTTGAAAGTACAAACTCGGGAGCGCCGAAAGCAAACGTTCCTATTTCTTCAAATGTAACAGCGGATAATTTTCTTGCAGAGTTAAAGGGGAGAATGCTTTCCGCTATGTAATCGTTATTTTGACCGAAACGGTTGTAAAGGGCGATAGCGGTCTGATTATTGTCCTTTAATGCGCCTAGCATTGCACCTATTACAGTTTCTTCCGATAAATCTGTTTTGTTTACGAGTGAGACAATATCTTTTACAGTCATTCGCCCGTCTGTGATAGTACCTGTTTTGTCGAAACATATTGTATCAACGCGTGCAAGCATTTCAAGAGAGTAAAGATCCTGAACCAGAGTATTGTGTCTGGCAAGTTTTATAACGCCGACGGCGAGGGCAAGGCTCGTGAGAAGAAACATTCCCGAAGGAATCATTCCTATTACAACTGTTGCAGCTCCGTCAATAGCCTCAAACCAATTGGGATTAGGCATAATAAGCATTGATTTTATAAGGAAAAAGGCGGCTATCGGGATAATCACGATTCCTACTGCCTTAATAAAAAATCTCAGTGCGCTCATTATTTCAGATTTCGGTTTTCGGTATTTTTTTGCCTTTGCCGAAAGAGTTTCGACATAATTGTCTTTTCCGACCTTTATCGCTTGAACCGTGCATGTTCCCGCGACAATGAAACTACCTGCTAAAAGTTCGTCGCCGACTTTCTTTTTTACAGGTACCGACTCGCCTGTAAGTAGAGATTCGTTTACTTCCACATCGCCTTCAAGTATCTTACAGTCTGTCGGGATTTGATTTCCTATTCCTAACAGTAAAATATCGTCTAAAACTATTTCGGATGACATTATTTCAGAGGTTTCGCCGCCGCGAATAACTTTTGTATTTTTACTTGAAATCAAGGAAAGTTTATCGATACATAATTTTGCTCTTATCTCCTGAATAATCCCTATAGATATATTAGCAAGATAAATCACAACGAAAAAAAATCTTGAAAGCGGAGCGCCGATAGCAAGAAGAGCAAGACATACGCATAATCCCAGTAAATTGAAAAATGTACAGATATTTCCCATAAAAATACTGAGGTATGATTTTGAGTATTTCTTTTCGACCAAATTTATTAAACCTTGCTTTTTCCTTTCCGCAACCTGATTTTCCGTTAACCCGGATTCGTACGA
>CALWBJ010000177.1 GCA_944376035.1 uncultured Clostridia bacterium
AATTATATTGAGTTATATGGAAAGATTGGAAGAACTCGGCATAGACGGATTAAAAATATATCAGGACGATAAACTTTACTGTTTTACCTCCGACGCTATATTATTGAGCCGTTTTGCTCACGTCAAAAAGGGAGATGTCGTCGCGGATTTCTGTTCGGGAAGCGGAATAGTGGGATTGCATCTTTATGCGCTTAATCCCGTTATAAAATCGGTTACGCTTTTTGAAATGCAAAAACCGCTTTACGAATTATCGGTAAAAAGTATAGCGGTAAACAATCTTTTTGATAAATTTACCGCTATAAATACTCGCATTCAGGATATCGACAAGAGTTTTAACGAGAAATTTTCCCTTATCGTCTGCAATCCTCCGTATATGGAAACCGAACGCGGAGAAAGCGACTCGGAGCGGCATATCGCCGTATGCAGACGGGAGGTAGAACTGAGTCTCAAAGAACTTATTTACGCCTTTTCCAAAGCCCTTAAATTCGGCGGCAGAGTATGTATGGTGCACCGTGCGGACAGGCTTTGTGATATAATTTGTCTTATGCGTGAAAGAAATATTGAGCCTAAGCGCCTTCAATTTGTCTGCGGCGGTAAAAAAGAGCCGTATCTTGTGCTTATAGAGGGCGTGAAAGGGGGAAAAAGCGGACTAAAAGTAATGAATCAGATTTGTAACTGAATTTTTAACGGTCTTGTAACTGATTTATTATACTTAAAGCGCACGTTAAAGTAATGTTTTTATTCGTGCTCTGACAAAAATAAATTACCATAAGCGGGAAAAACCCGTTAAAATAATCCGAAAGTCCAAAAGGAGGAAAAAATTGCTTTATTTTGTCGCAACGCCCATAGGCAATTTGAAAGATATATCTTTAAGAGCAATAGAGGTGCTTAACTCGGTAGACGAGATAGCGTGTGAAGACACCCGTCATTCACTAACTCTTCTGAATCACTTGGGGATAAAAAAGCCGCTTTTTGCTTATCATAAATTTAACGAACGGGCTTCGGGTAAAAAAATAGTGGAAAAACTGAAAGAAGGCAAGAACATTGCGGTAATATCCGACGCGGGAACTCCGCTAATATCCGACCCCGGTAATATTTTAACTTCAATGCTCAAAGAAAACGGTCTTGAATACACGGTTATTCCGGGCGCGTGCGCGCTTATTAACGCCCTTGTTTTATCAGGACTGGATTCATCTGAATTCACTTTTTTGGGATTTTTGCCCGATAAAGCAGGGGAAAGAAAAAGTTTTTTGGAAAAATACAAATCACTCGATACTACCTTAATCTTTTATTCGGCTCCTCACGACGTAAAAAAGGACATTGCAAGCATTTACGAGGTCTTCGGAGACAGAAAAGCCGTCGCAGTAAAGGAGATAACCAAACTGCACGAATGTGCGGAAGAATTTAATCTTAAAGACGGAATTTCGGGCGAGCCGAGGGGCGAATACGTTCTGCTTGTGGAAAAATGCCAAAAAGAAAACCGTTTTCTCGACATGACCGAGGAAGAGCACGTAAAGGCATATATTGAATCGGGCATGGATAAGAAAGAGGCTGTAAAGGCAGTAGCAAAAGAAAGAAAAGTAAGTAAATCGTCTCTTTATAAATATACGATTGAAAAATGAATAATTGAGGAAAATAAAAAATATCTATGTTGAAACCTATTATAGGCTACATCACTTTATATCACATGATGGCGTATTTTTTCATATACGCATTTCTCGGTTGGATTGTCGAGGTAATATATGCCACATTGAAAACCGGTAAATTCACTAACCGCGGTTTTCTGAACGGTCCCGTATGTCCTATTTACGGCGCGGGCATGGCTTTGTGCGTGCTTTTACTTAATCCCGTTGCAGACTATTGGTGGCTGCTTTTTATTGCGGGCGGACTTATGGCGTCGGTCTTAGAATTTCTGACAGGATTCGTACTTGAAAAAATCTTTCACGCCAAATGGTGGGATTATTCCAAAGAACCTTTCAATATCAAAGGCTATATCTGCCTTAAATTTTCCTTACTCTGGGGACTAGGGATATTGCTCATTTTTAATACCCTAGTGCCGCTTACCGACAGTATTATAAATTTCATACCCTATTATTGGTGGGGCGCTGTCATTCCTGCGGTTTTATGGGCGGTAATAATTGCTGATTTTATCGCTTCGGTTATACAGATAAAACGGCTGAAAGAAAATATTAAAGAAGCGGGAAAAGTATCCGCGCTTTTAAAGTCGCAGTCGGACTTTATAGGGGAAAATATTTCGGATTTTACGCTCAGCGTGAAAGAAAAAGTAATTATGCTAAAAAACAAAATAGCGCGTTCTAGGCTGTTAAAGGCTTTCCCGAAACTTAAAGAAAAGCCCGAAGAAATTCTTAGCGAGCACGAAAAGGCTAAAAAGATTGTTGAAGAGGAAAACAGTAAAAATAATTCAAGTAAATAAATTTGTATTTAAGTTTATATTTTTATAATATATTACATTAAAAATATTAAAAGATTATTAAATGAAAAAATCCTTTCTTACTGAGTATAAAATAAGATACCAAGAAAGGATTTTTTAATTAGAAATCTAATTGAAAAACATCGAATTAAATGAAAATATTATTTTTAATTTCAGGCTTAAAAGTTAAGTATTTCGGATTTTATTGACAATCTATAAAACATAAAAGCATAAAAATTATTTATAAATATAGTTTTTTAATTGTTTTATAAATATTTTCTCTTAAAGGTACTGTAAAAGTTTACTTTTTGTCAGTACTGCCGAATCCGCCCGTGCGTTCCCCGCTGCAATTATCGTCCACGGTAATTCCGTATTCGCAGAAAATCCCTTGCGCGAACGCGCTTCCCGAAGTAAGAGAAATCGGGAGATTGCCGCAGTTTGTCATTTTAATGAATATATGACCTTCGTTTTCGGCATAGAAATAATCGCTGTCTATTATTCCTACCGTATTGTCCATGGTAAGACGGTATTTAAATCCCAGACTGCTTCTGGGATATAGTTTCAAAACCCAGCCTTCGTCCATTTTAACGCGTATGCCCGTGGCTATTTTTACAGTCTGACCGGGAGCGAGGGAAAGGTCGGAGTTAAGAAAAAAATCGTATCCGGCACTGCCCCGTGTGGCTCTTTGAGGCAACCGAATATTCAGATATTGTTCCCCATTGCCCGCTTTTAGAAACTCTTTTTCGCTTACTTTAAAAAACTGCGCTATTTTTTTCATTTTAGACCTTCCGCCCTTCGTTATAGGCCTTTTCGAGCGCGGGGTGATTTTTTATTTCGCCCGCGTGCCACACTCCGCCCGCAGTTATTACGGCGCGTTCGTTTGCTCCGTCTAAGCAGTCGAGCGTAAATCCGCGAATAGCGGTTAAGGTTTTGTCAAAGGCGTTCTTGCCTGTGTCTGCGGCGGTAAGTATATAGTAAAAATCTTTATCGCAAATTTCCGAATAACGCGCCGTGCAACGGTCTATAAGCGTTTTCAGTTGAGCGCACATGGAATAAAAGTATACGGGAGTTGCGAGGACTATTACGTCCGCCTCGATCAATTTTCCGATTATTTCATTCGCGTCGTCCTTCTGAACGCAGGGGGCAGAGTTTGTACTGCAATAATCGCAGCCTCTGCAATAGTTTATCTTTTTATCCGCAAGGCGGATTTTTTCCACTTGATTTCCGCTGTCCGCCGCGCCGCGGGCAAAACTGTCGGCAAGCGCGTCCGAATTACCTTTTCTCGGGCTTGATGATATAATAAGTATTTTTTTCATGTTTTTCTCCTTAATTTCTTTAAATTATGCACATGCCGCCGATTACTGCCGAAACGCGAGTGAGCGTCGGTTTAGCCGCGGCTTTATATGTTTTTTAGATTATAATCCGAACAGCCCTTTTTTGTCGGCACCCGTTTCAAAATGGTATTTAATAATACCCAGATCCATTTTGCTGTAAGGTCCGAGTTTGGCTTTCAGAATGACTTTATCGTTTTTAAAGTCGAGCAGATATTTTTGCTGATTGATAGCGGTAGGAGCGAGTATTGCGGCATCTGCGCCTGCCTTGAACCAGTCGGGGGCGGAGTTATAACACGGGCAAAGGGTGAGCATGTCCTTTGACTTATGCGGCACGCCCTGGGTCTCGCCGAACCCTAAGGAAATTACACACGCGAGTTTTTCACCCTCGTTCACTTGCGCGGGACATTTGGCTTTGTTGTAAGTAAGCGCTACCCAACAGGTATTTAATCCAAGCATCTGTGCTTTCAAAACCAGCCTTTCGCCGTAGTAGCCTACAAGTTCGTCAAGGTTTTTATCTTTTTTACCGACAAGCGCAAAATAATTTTTAACCCCGTCGAAACGCCCGTATTTTGCCATCATGCCCGAAAACCCGAGCGGTTCTTCGGTGAAAAGTTGAATGTTGAGTCCGCTTTCAGCGTTACACTCTTCAACTTCTTTTTTAAGTATTTCAACCGCTTCCGAGGGGATAGAGTCGCTTTTATATTGTCTTACAGAATGTCTTAAAAGTATCGCTTCTTTTTCAGTCATGGTTTTTTGCTCCTTTATCAATTATATTTTAATTTATATTAACAAAATTTTTTTAAGTTTTTAAAAATCAAAAAGTGAAAAAAATAAGGCTGTATATATTATACAACCCTTTATAAAATTTTTCAAGATATTTTTTTATTTTACAGCATAACAAGAAGTGCGCAAGACGACGCCGCTAAGGCGGGGAGAGCCGCGCAGAGTCCGTAAAATACAAAGGCGGAAAATCTCATTCTCACTCCGTAGCGAGAGAGTATTTTACTCCACATAATTCCCGCAAGTGCGCCTACGGGGGTTATAAACGCGCCTATATTTGAACCGATGACGCTTCCGTAAAGAGCGAATATATTTCCCGAGCATATGCTTTCAAAGAATACGCTCATGGGAATGTTGTTTAAAAGGTTAGCCGCCGCCGCCGAAAGGAAAGAAAAAGTCACTCCGTCCGTTTTATTTCCGGTAAGCAAGGCGTTCCCGACCGTCTGAGTAAATCCGCATTGAGTCAGGGCGGAGACTATAACGAACATGGAAAGCACAAAAGGTATGAGTTCGTAAGGCGCTTTTTTCAGTGAGTAAGCGGCGCGGTGAAGTGATTTATCTTTTACGAGCCCGTAAACTATGCTTATAAGTAAGAGACTTGCCGCGAGTATCAGACAGATAAGATACATTTCAATGTTGATAAAATCGCTGACCGCAAGAAGTATAATGCATAAAGAAAGGTGAATGAGCGCGGTAATAAGCATGAACTTATCGATTTTAATTGAAGCATGCCCTTCGTGTCCGTCGCGCGAAAGGGGACGGGTAAGATTTTTTCTGAAAAGCAATAAGAGTGCCGCAAGACCTGCAAGCCCGCCCGCGAGCGCGGGAAACCACATCACCGAAAAATATTCGGTAAAACCTATTCCCGCGGCGGTGGCTAAATAGATATTTGTAGGATTGCCTACTATAAGAGTCATGCTCCACGTGTTTGCGGCTACGAATTCGCCGAAAAGATAGGGAACAGCCGAAATCCTCGCACGCTTGGCAAAAATACATATGGGCGGCGTAAAAGTAAGTATTATTATATCGTTTGAAGTGAAAATCGTAAGAATTGATACCGCAATATAAAGAACAATAAAGAGTTTTAAGCGGCTTTTGCCTGACTTTAAGAATATCCTGTCGGCTATGTAATCGAAAAAGCCCGCGTCGCCGAGGAAAATTGATAAAAGCGTCATGGAAATAAACAGAATGAGAATTTTAATTGGATTGACCGCGCTGTCCGCGGTGATTTTATCCCACGCGTCGGAAACGGAAAGACAACCCGTAATAAGTATAAGTGCTGCACCGGCAAATGTTATCAGCCAGTAAAGCCCGATTTTACTCTTTCCGCATTTAATATATGGTTTTTTTAGCACGGAAACAATCATGCCGATGACTGTTACCGCCGCAATCGAAACTGTTAAAATCATAAAATTACTTCCTTAACGCAACGACACAGATTATAGCACTTAATACTCGGAAAGTAAAATAAATAACGGCGTTTAATTTATTAAATAGCGGATTCAGGCTAAGTATTGCGTTTTTAAATGAAATTTGCCGAGCGATAACGCTTTCAACAAAACTCGTTAACTCTTTGACGGCGCTTATAACTATTTCGGCAAAGGTTAAAAAACTGCGCGCTCGTGAATATTCACGAGCGCGCAGGAAAAGTATCTTTATTCTGAAAATTTTTATTATTTATCTTTTTATCTCTTTAAAAGCACTTCTTTTTCATATTTATCGATTTCATCGAAGAGAGCGCAGTCGGTGGGAGCGTTTTCTCTCTTGCAGTATTCGTTCCATACGTCGCCGAAAGGCAGAGTCTTGGTGTTTTCCTGTCTTACGAAAAGTTCGGTGAGTTTGTTCTCGTCCTGTAATTTTTTGAGTTGTTCGTTGGGAAGAAGCATAGCGTTTAAAAGCGCCTTCTGGAAACTGCGGAAGCCTACGGACCATGCCGCTATACGGTTTATGCTTGCATCAAAGTAGTCAAGCGCCATATAAACTCTGTCGAGAGCGTTATTTCTGACGATTTCTTTGGCGATTTCTCTTGTTTCGTCATCAAAGAGCACCGAATGGTCGGAGTCCCAACGTATGGGGCGGGTGATGTGAAGGGCGATTTCGGGGAAGAAAGCAAGGAGCGCGGGGATTTTATCCGAAACTACCTCGGTGGGGTGATAATGTCCGTTATCCATAAGCGGCAGACATCCGTCGTGCATAGCCGCGAAACTTAAAGCAAACTCCGCGCTTCCGACAGTGTAAGCCTCCACGCCTATACCGAACACCTTTGACTCCACGCAGGGTTTTACAAGATTTTTGTCAAACGGCTCGCTGAGAATTTCTTCAATGCTTTCCTTATAACGGATACGGGGTCCCATTCTGTCGGCGGGTATATCCTTATAACCGTCGCCCGTCCAGATGTTCATAACGCAGGGAACGCCTGTTTCCTTTGCAAAGTATTCGGAAATTCTTATGCAGGCCTTGCCGTGCGCTATCCAGAATTTTCTCGTCTCTTCATCGGGGGAGGAGAGAGTCAGACCGTCTTTTACCTTGGGGTGAGAAAAGAACGTGGGGTTGAAATCAATACCCATATTTCTCTTTTTTGCGAAATCCACCCATTTTTCGAAGTGTTTGGGCTCTAATTTATCTCTGTCTACAAATTCGCCGTCGAAAATAGCGTAGCAAGCGTGAACGTTAAGTTTCTTCTTTCCGGGGCATAACGCCATAACTTTATCCATATCTGCCATGAGTTGTTCGGGAGTTCTGGCTTTTCCTATGTAATTGCCCGTTGCCTGAATTCCTCCCGTGAGCGGACCGTCATGGTCAAATCCCGTTACGTCGTCGCCTTGCCAGCAGTGCAGCGAAACGGGTACGGTAGCGAGTTTTTTAAGTACCTCTTCGGTATCGATGCCGAGTTTTGCGTAAATTTCTTTTGCCGACTGATATCTGTCTGTCATTTTAAATCTCCTTATAAATGTAAACATTCGTATAGTTCACATAAGAAAAATCATTAAAAATATTTTAACACAAAACTTTAACGCCGTCAATGCTAAAATAATAAAAATAAAAGCAATTATAAGTGAAAATAATAAATCCTTATAAAAGAAGTTTAAAGAAATTTTCTTTAAGCGGTAAAAGATTGACATATTTTTTCGTTTGGTTTATACTCGTTACGGTTAAAAATTGATTTATAAGAAGACTACGGAAGGTTTATTCAAATGAGCGGAACACTGATTACGGTAATTGGATTTACAATAATATTTTTATCGACAACTCTCGGGTCGTCGCTGGTATTTTTCTTGAAAAAGGACATATCCGAGAAGTCCAATGCGGTGATTTTAGGGTTCGCGGCGGGTATAATGACTGCGGCGTCAGTATGGTCGTTGCTTGTCCCGTCCATAGAACAGTCAAGCGATTGGGGTACTTGGAGTTTTGTACCTGCGGCAGTGGGGTTCATTGCGGGCGGATTGTTTTTGGTTCTTCTCGACAGGGTCGTACCGCATTCGCATCTTTCCGGGGATAAAGACGAAGGACCGCAGGTTTCTTTGCATAAGCCCATGAAAATGTTTCTTGCGGTAACAATACATAATATACCCGAAGGTCTTTCAGTCGGTTTTGCATTCGGTGCGGCGGCTGCCATGGCTACAAACGACGCGCTTTTCGGCGCTTTGGGACTTGCCATAGGAATTGCAGTTCAGAATTTTCCCGAAGGCGCGGCAGTGGCGCTTCCGCTTGCTAAATCTATCGGCAGTAAGAAAAAATCCTTTTTATACGGTGCGGCAAGCGGTATAGTAGAGCCTATTTCTGCAATAGCGGGATATTTTCTCGCATCCGTCCTTACGGTGGCTCAACCCTGGCTTCTGGCGTTCTCCGCGGGCGCGATGATATTCGTTGTCGTCGAAGATTTGATACCGGACGCTAAAATAGAAGGACATCCGCACCTCGGCACGTGGGGTATAATGACCGGTTTTGTAATCATGATGATTCTTGACGTCGCTCTCGGATAATATTAAATCGGTTATGTTGTAACTTTTATAATTTTCATATTTTTAACATACTGAAAATTCAACATATTAAAAAAACTTACTGTTCTGAAATATTTGTGATAAGTTTGATATATTGATAAATATAAGTTTCTGAAAAAAATATATATGATATAAACTTCCGCCCGACCGCACTTGTGCGGTCGGGCGGAAGTTTTTTAAAAATGATAAGTTACAATAAATTTTAAAAGTTTGTTTTAACAATAAATCAAATAATTT
>CALWBJ010000178.1 GCA_944376035.1 uncultured Clostridia bacterium
TATGTTTTACGACCTTAGTCGCGTATGTAATGTCGAGATACCGCTTTAAGGGCAACGGGATAATATATTTTGTCGGAATTTTTGTCATGATAACCCCTCTTTATGGCAGCGGCGTATCGCTTATGACCGTAAGAAGGGCAATGGGAATATACGACAATCTGCTTTTAATGATAATAACAAACTATTCGACCATATTTTCAGGGCTGTATTTCATGCTTATGTATGCGGCGTTCAAACGCTTGCCGTGGAGTTATGCGGAAGCGGCGTTTATAGACGGCGCGGGAAATTATAAAGTAATGTTTTCAGTCATGATACCAATGATGCTCCCTACCTGCGCGGTTATATTCGTGCTTTCCTTCCTTGCGAGTTGGAACGATTACGCGACATTCCTTACCTGGTTGCCTTCATATCCCAACCTGTCTTACGGAATGTATAAATTCCAGACAGATTTCGCTCTGTACGGGGGAACGATAAACGAAATTATGGCAGGACTTACCATTGTAATGATACCTTCGGTAATACTGTTTTTAAGTTGTCAGAAACTCGTCGTATCCAAATTTACGGTCGGCGGGCTCAAAGGTTAGAGGTGTAATCAATGAAGAAAATCATATTGACTTTTTTCAGTTTGTGTATTATAGCGTGTACGGTATTTTTTGCGGGCGGACTCAATGTGTATGCCGCTGACGAAGTTAGCGTCGATTACATACTCGCGCTTGACGAATATATATATGACGGCGCGGCTGAAGGTGTAAAACTTATAAATCCGTTGGGCGAGGAAGAGCAGGCGGACGGGAAGTTCATTGCTCTTCATATAGGCGATTATAAACTTATAAAAGACGGTCAGACGGTAAAAATAATAAGAGTTCTGCCAAGCGCTCCGGAAGCGGAATATTTCTACTCGTCGGAATTAGACGGGTCGTGGGTCGCAGGTAAGCCGATGGAGTTGCCGAGAGCGACCATGAAGACCGAACTCGGAACCACCGAAAGTTTTACCGTTGAAATTTCCCGCGGCGGAAAGGTTGAAAAAACATTTTCTTCCTATGATTCTTCTATAAGTTACGATTTTCCCGTATCGGGACTTTATTCCGTAAAATATATTTTTACCGATTCGAACGGATTTGTTTACGAGGACGATACGGAAATTGAAGTAACCGACCAGAAAATACTTATTATAAGTGAGACGCTTTCTGAAAAAGTAAATACTTACAACGAATATTATTTAGGCAGTGCATACGGCTATTATAAACAAACAATATATCCCGTAACGGTAAAAGTTGCCTCTCCGACGGGAAAAGACGTCAAGACGGAAAACGGTTCGTTTACCGCTTCCGAGACAGGAGTATATACCGTAAAATTTTCTGCCGAAATAGAAGGGGAAACGATAGAGCAATCGGTATCCGTCCAATCTCAGTTGACTTTCGGGTCTTATTTCGGGGAAGGTGAAGGCATAATCTCAGCCGAGTCGGGAGTTTCCGTTCCCGAAGGCGTGGTTTACGGCGGAGAGTCGGTTAAACTTTCTCTCGGCGGACATTCGGCAAAAGCAACCTTTACACAAGTAATAAATCTGAATGATTTCGGTAAGAACGACAGTCTTATTTCCTTTTATGTCGGAAGAAACGGATTTTCTTCTATCAACGAAATAAAAGTCAACGTAATAGACGCCAATGACAGTGAAAACAGGTTTTCGGTGTTGTGGAGACAGGAAACTGCTCCGGGCTCTGAAAAATATTGCTACATGCTCGTAAATTACGACACCTATTCGCTGGGAATAAACACGGATACGGGGCTTACGAGAGAATATTACGGAACTCTTCTGGGTTATACGAGTTTTATTGTCTCCGACGGCGTATACCCGTTTAATTTCTCTTTCGATAAAGAAGAAAACGCAGTTTATACCATGTCGAGCCTGGGACTTTTAAAAATACTCGATATGGACGACGGCGAACTGCTGCCTAATCATAAACATTTTGAAGGCTTTTCTTCCGATTGTGTATATCTTGAAATAGAACTTACCACGGATGCAAATGCGGAAGTTTATATAACTTCTGCGGGAGGGTATGATACAGATAATCTGCCGACTTCAAACGAATGGTATCTGCGTCTTGATTATGACGGAGTTTTTCCCGATTCGCGTCTTTATGACGGTCAGATTAACAAAAACTACCGTTTGCCCGTGCCTTATACCGATGATGCTGTATTCGGATATACCGCAGTAGAGTGCAGACTCACGCGTCAGGAAGACGGTAATGAGACCGATATATCTGATATGCTTGACGGTTATAATTTCACACCCGATACAACGGGCGAGTATAGAGTTTATTATTCATGCACCGACAGTTTCGGGAGAAAAACGGAAAAGTCTTTCATTTTCAGTATAGTATCGGCGCTTTCGCCGCTCAGAATCGAGAATGAAGATATAACCGTGGGATTCGGCGAAAGTTTTTCCGCTCCCGAGATAATTGTTTCGGGCGGAAGCGGCAGTAAAACCGTAACCGTAAAATACTATAAAGGCGACGAGCAGATTTATCCCGACGTAAACGGAAGATTTTTATTTGATTTCAAAGGAAAGGTAAAAGCCGAAGTTTATTGCGAGGACTTTTCGGGCGCAACTGCAAAAAAGACGTTTTATATAAACATTGACAGCGACAAGCGTATTATAGACGTATACGAGCCGCCCGTAACCTTTATCGCGGGGAGAGAATACGTTTTGTCTGATTTCAGCGCGACAGATTATCTGTTTGAGCAGGGCGAAAGCGGTTTTGAAATGACTAAGACAATACTTGTAGACGGAAACCCGATAGGTACGGACAGAAAAGTCGTGTTTGAAAGCGCGGGCACTCACAGCGTATGTTTTGTAGGCGGAATGGGTACGGAAAGAGAGGTCAGGAAAGAATATTCGGTAAGCGTTTTACCGTCTGCCGACGAAAACGCTCTTCCGCTTGAAGATTATCTCATTTACGGTAACGGCGAGGTAAGGGAAAATACCGTTTTGTTCGAAAAAGGAATGGCGATAGGGATAAACTCCGACGCTCAGTTAGGATTTCCTTCCGTATTGCCTGCCGAGCGTGTAGAGATAGGTTTTTCCGTTCTTGCCAACTCATCTTACTCTCTTGAGTTTGTATTTGAGGACTACTTAAATCCCGAGCAGAAAATAATCGTTACCGTAGGTTCTTTTGCAAAAGACAATTTCAAATTGTCGGTAAACGATAGTCTGAAATATAATCTTTACGCGGTAAGCGGGGCTTATGAATCAGGACCGTATGCGGGAAGCGCGTTTTACTCTGCTTCTTTCAGACTGTACGGACTTAAAAGCGTCATCACCAATTCAACCGACCAGATAGTATACACTTTAAGGGATTTCAGTTCGGGAGACGTATTCGAAGGGTTTGACAGCGGGCTTGTAAAAATTACGGTCAACGTTAAGGAAGTCAGGAGTTCTTCCGCCTTTATACTTAATTATTTAAACAATCAGACGTTTACGTCGGTAGCGTTTGAAAGAGGAGATACTCAGGGACCCGTGATCGGTCTTGTCGGTGAATTAAATAGCCGTGCGAAACTAAGCGAGACCGTCAATATACCCCAAGCGTATGCTTATGACGTCTTACAGGGCAAAGCGGTAAATATGACTGCGAAAGTCATGACGTCCTCTGGCGAAACGGTCGATTTCGACGCTTATAACGGCACGGAATATGTTTTCAAAGAATACGGAATTTACACGTTCGTGTATGAAGCGAGGGACTATTTCGGAAATCTCGGCAGATATTCGTTTACTGTCGAGGTAACAGATACCGAACCGCCTGTAATTACGCCCGGCTCGATGAAAGAAGAATACAGAGTCGGAGACAGCGTGAAACTGACGGCGGACTTTTCCGCGACCGACAATGTCGGCGTCGTTTTGAAAAAATTGTATGTAAGGACGCCTGATTCCGAACTTATTAGCATAAACGGAGAATTTAAATTTACCGATAAGGGAACTTACAGGTTTATTTATTATGCGAAAGACGGTGCGGGGAACGCGGCGATGAAGACGGTTACCGTGGTGGTGAAATAATATGGCGAGAAAAACGATTAAAAAAATAATTATATTTGTTTTGGCGGCATTGACGCTGATTATACCTCTCGGCGGATGTTCGTGTAACGATAATACCGAAGAGCAGCCGGCAGTATTCATGGGCAATCTTTGTAAGGACGGAGAGGCTCTGTACGACATAGTGATACCGTCGGAAGCGGGTGCGGCGGTGGTTAACGCCGCCGAGGAACTGACCGATTACGTTTACAAGGTGTCGGGCGCAAGATTAGATCTTAAATACGACAGCGGTGAAAGCGGCTCGAATTTTATTTCGCTCGGAGATACCGCCGAGTTAAAAAAGGTCGGCTTTGAGGTGGATTACGACAGTCTCGGTTCGGACGGATTTGTTATGAAAACTCTTGACAAGAACTACTATATAACCGCCAAAACCGACAGGGGAGTGCTGTACGGGGTTTACGAGTTTTTAGAAAAGACCGTCGGAGTGAAATTCATAGCATACGATTATACATATATACCGAGCGAAAGAACCATACCGCTGTACGAAACAGACGTAACCGAAATACCTGATATACAAAACAGGTGTTATCTTTCAAATCAGTTGATGTTCAACAACGAGTTTGCCGCGCAGATGCGTATGACAAACGAATTTCTGACCCCCATGGAAAAATACGGCGGCGGTCTGGAATTGTATAAGAAAAAGGTCGACCAGGTGCATAACACGCTCGATTATCTTACCGCGGATTATTATTCCGAGCATCCCGACTGGTATTTTGTCAATAACGGCGAGATATACGATATACACTTTTCAAACGTCGGGCTTAATGAAGACGGTAGCATAAACGAGTCGCTTGAAATAAGTCCCGTAATGATAGTTATAGAAAACATAAAAAAATATATTCAGGAAAGCGACAGCACTATTTTTATGATAGGTCAGGAAGACCGCGTTGAAACCTGCACTTGCGAGGAGTGTAAGCGTCAGGAAGCCAAATTCGGAAGGAGCGGAATGATGGTAAGATTTGTCAACGCCGTCATACGCGAGGTAACCGAATGGATGGACGAGGCGGGAATAGACAGGGATATCAGATTCGGAACTTTTGCCTATTATTATTCGCAACTTGCCCCTGTGGACGCCGAACTCAATCCGCTTGACCCGTCGGTTATTCCGCACGAAAAACTCTATATAAGACTTGCGCCGATTACAGCGTATAACTATTTCGGACTTACTGACGAAAATCAACTTATTACCATACGTAACATGATATCGGGATGGATGGCTGTAACCGACAGGATAATGGTTTGGACTTATCATACTGCATATTCGGGATATTTTTGCTATTATCCCACCATGCAGCACTGGGCGGAAGATTTAAGGCTGTATGCGGAAAACGACGCTCTGTATGTGTTGATGCAGTCGGCATATAACGTCAACGCAATGTGGACCAACCAGATGGAAACTTACGTTGCATCGAAAATGCTCTGGGACTGCTCTTTGAGCGTTGAGGAACTTAAAAGGGAATTTATAAAGTATTATTACGCGGGCATAGAAGAGGAGATAACGGAGTTTATAGATATTCTTGACATGCATTACGCAATATTTATGGAACCGGGTAACGTTGAAGCGTCTTTGTGGCCGGACACGCGAATAGGCGGAGCGGACAGTCTGATGAATCCGCAACTTTACAGCGTGAATTTCTGGGAAAACCTTTTGGGGATTCTCGACCGCGCGGACGATAAAATCAACACGCTTGACATTTCGGAGAAAGAAAAGGAAGTCCTGCATGACAGAGTGGGGATGGTAAGGCTTACTCCGCAATATATGATAATGATGAAATACGACATGTATTATCCTGACGACACATTCGGGAAATTCGAGTTTTACAAAGCGTTTTTCGATAGTTGCGCAAAATACAACGTAACCATGATTACCGAATCGCAATCGGTTGACGGATTAAAATTTTCTTTGGGTTACACCGTTTAAGGAGAGATATGAAAGGTAATAAGAGATTCATGATAGGCGGATGGCTTGCTCCCGGCAATACTATAAAAGATTATGTTCTTGCCGGAGAATGCGGGATAAACACCATGTATCTTCTCGGCGGTGCCTGCGGCTACGCGAGG
>CALWBJ010000179.1 GCA_944376035.1 uncultured Clostridia bacterium
CGGACATGAGTGCGGCGGAAAAAAAGAGGCTTTTGGAGCATATAAACGCGCATAAAGCAATTATAGATAGAATTGCCGCAGCCCAAAGTCCGACCGAATAATAAAAAGGAGAAAACACAATGGAAACACCGGTAAATGAACAAGTGCAATTAGCGCCGCAACCCGCGGAGGCGGACAGGAGTACAGGCGGCAGCGAAAGCGCCTCATACGGCAAGTTCAAAGACGCAGACGCGCTGCTTGCCGCGTACAATTCCTTGGAGGCTGAGTTTACCAAACGCTGTCAGCGTATCAAGGAACTGGAAAGCAAGGTTCTCGCCGATAAGGCATCTGCCCCGACCGAGAGCACGGAAAGAAAGGACAAAGGTATAAGCGACGAGGATAAGGACGAAATTCTCAAAGACTACCTTAAAAGCGTTCTTTTTGCAAAGCAGACGGCCATCGTAATGGATAACGCGGGGGTAGGCGTAAAGACGCCCGCGGACAAACCCAAATCGATAGCGGAAGCGGGAAATCTCGCCAAATCGCTGTTCTGATTTAATTACGCATAAACATTAAAAGAAATTAAGGAGAAAAAATGGCAGTAACATTAGCAAACGCGGATAAGGCGCTTAAATCGCTTTATCTTGACGTGGTATCCGAACAACTCAACACCAAAGCCAACCCTCTTTTAGCGGCTATAAAGCAAAGCACCAACGACGTTTGGGGTAAAGAGATAAGAAAACTCGCTATATACGGCGTAAACGGCGGTATAGGCGCGGGGACCGAAGACGGGGATCTCCCCGACGCGGTCGGCAACAATTACGAACAGTTTGTAGTAACTCTTAAAAACCTTTACGGAACCGTGGAGATTTCCGACAAAGCGGTAAGGGCTTCCGAGAACAACACAGGCGCGTTCGTAAGTCTTCTGAACGCAGAGATGGAAGGGCTTCTGAAAGCGGGAAGTTTCAATTTCGGCAGAATGCTTTTCGGCGACGGCAGCGGAAAACTTGCAGGCGTAACGGCGGTATCGGGCAACGAACTCACGCTTGATAACGTAAAGAACGTAGCCGAAGGTATGGTAATCGATTTAAGAACTTCGGACGGCAGCATAGTATCGGGAGCGGAAGCGAGAAGAATAACCGCAATAAACCGTGCCGATAAAAAAATAACCGTTTCCGGCGCGACAATCAGTGAAGAAATTTCCGGGCATATCATTACTTTGCAGGGTTCTTATAACAATGAAATAACCGGTCTCGGAGCGATATTCGGCGATTCGCCTACACTTTACGGTCTTACCAAATCTTCGCACAGTTGGCTTAAACCTTATGTTAAGGCATCGGCGGGAGAGATAAGCGAATCGTTGATTCAGACCGCTCTCGACACTATCGAAGAAAACAGCGGCGGCGCGATTAACTTCATAGTTTGCTCATGGGGAGTAAGAAGGGCGCTCCAAAAACTGTTTTCCGAAAGTAAACGTTTCATAGACACCATGGAACTTGCAGGCGGATATAAAGCCATGAGTTATAACGGTATTCCGATAGTTGCGGACAGATTCTGCCCCGAAGGAACGATGTATCTTCTCAACACCGAAGATTTCACTTTGCATCAACTTTGCGACTGGCAGTGGCTGACGGGAGACGACGGAAGGGTATTGAAACAGGTCCCCGGAAAACCCGTATACACCGCAACGCTTGTAAAATACGCCGACCTTATCTGCGCCCGTCCCATAGGGCAGGGAATGATAAGCGGTATTACCGAGGCTTAATGATTTATAAAGTCAGACAAGCGCAATAAAACTTAGTAAACAGGTTGAGCCGAGCCGAAAGGCTCGGCTCAATTAAAAAAAGGAGAATTATGACGATAAAAGACGTGGTTATCACAGCGGCTACCTATCTGGGAATGGAAGGCGTGGTCGAGTATCTTGAAAAAGAGACGGACGCCGACGAAGGCATACTTTCCGCGGTAAACGTTTTAACGCGATGCGTGAATTACACTCTGAACGAACTTGCCGCCAACTATATTCCCATGATTTCGGTTGAGAGGGCGGAGGCTGAAAACGGAAAGATTTATTTTAGCAATTTAAAAAAGACTCCCCTTAAAATAATAAGCGTAACCGATGATTACGGCGAAAAACAGTATTTTACTTTTACGCCCGAATATATTTCGGTTGCAATCGGATACGCGGTGGTGGAATACTCTTATATACCCTCTAACTATGCGCTGACCGAAGAAATCGGATATAAAGAGAACGAGATTACTCCGAGAGTTATCGCGCTCGGAGCGGCGAGCGAATATTGTCTTACCGAGCGCGCTTTTGACGACAGCGTTACTTTCAGACAGCGCTTCAATGACGCTTTAAGCGAACTTTGCCCTGTCAGAAACTCGCATATCAGGGGGAGGAGTTTTGTATGACGGGATTTTACGGTTTTTCCGTAAAGTCGGAAAAGGAAAAAAGGATTGACATTGACCCCGCCGCCGATGCCGAGGCTTCATGCGGATATCTTACGAGCGGAAAAGAAGAAGGTTTTGTAAAAGTATACGAAAAAGCAAAGGACGCATTAAAACTTTATAGTTGCGGCGATAAAACGGTAATATACTGTGCGGACGGATATATTTATTCTCTTTCAGACGAAGGCGAAAAACTTTTGATCGACCATAAGTTTGAAAATCCGCCTGCGGTTTTCGGTTTATATTACGACGGAAGCGATTATATTGCGGCGTCCGACGGTATAACCGTATATATATCGGGAAAGACCTTTGCAACCCCCGATATTCCCGCGGGAAGTTTTTATGCTTTTGCGGGCGGAAGACTTTTTTGCGCGGACGGAAAACTGATAAGGTTCGGAAAAGTAAGCGCGGCGTCAAAGCCTCTCGCGTCGGTGGAAAAAGCGAATATCAATCTGGGGGAAGAGATAACCGCGCTCGAATCGGACGGCGAAAAAATCTATGCTTTCTGTAAGAATTTCATATACGAACTGACGGTAAAAGGCGACGTTACCGATTTTAAATTGAAAAAGACGGTTAAAACCCCTTATCCCGTTCAGCCGCACACGGTAAAAAAGACGGGCGATCGGATTTATTTTATATCCGCAGGCGGTATTTACGAATATTACGGCAAAAAAGCAGCGCTTAAAGCAAAGTTAAAGGAGTCTGTTTCCGATTACGGGGAGGCTATCTCTCATGGCGGCAGATATTACGTTCCGATTAAGAAGGACGGAAAAGCCGCTCTTATATGTTTTGAACCGAACAGCGAAAATTATTTTTATCTTTCCGCGGAAGGACTTATTTTTTCCGATTCGGGAGTTGCAGTAAACCGCGCGACGGGCGAGACGGGAGATTTTAACCGTATGGTATACGGCGAGGATCTATGGAAAAGTAAACCCATCGATTTCGATACGGACGGAAGAAAACATCTTACCGGAATTTCGGTTGACGCCGAGAAAGACGTGATTGTGAATATAAAGGGCGAGTTCGGGAGTAAAAACATAACGCTTAAAGTAAATTCCGGTAAACGCAGACTCAATCTTGTTTCCGACAAGTTTGTATTTACCGTAAGCGGCATTGAAACTAAATCCGCTCCTCCTATACACTCTATAAGACTTTATTACAGGGAGAATGACAAAACATGACTTTTGACAATCCTACAACAAAAGAACAGATGTATGAAATTCTGAAAGAAATTTTCAATTATTACCGTTTAAGGCGCCCTGAACACGACAAGGTTGTGCTTAATCCGCTTGTTCTCGAAAAAATGGAGTTTACTCCACTTACCGATGAAGAAATAAGGTTAAAAGCCGAAACCCTTCTTTATGCCGACCAAAAGAGGGAGGAGACCGAAGAGAGAAACAAACTCGAAGAAGAAATAGCAGAAATTAACCAGAAGATTCTGGCGGCGGAACAGGAGGCGGAAGAAAACCTTTCCGAGGCGGAAGAAAAGTATGCCGAAATAATAAAGGGATTAAACGAGGATTCCGCGGATAAGGGACTACTTTATTCGACGGTTATTTCCGATAAAATAATTGAGGCAAGAAAAGAACTTTCGGAAGAAAAACAAAAGATAAATTCGAAACTTCTCGAAAAAAAAGCGACGCTTACCGCTTCGCTTGACAATTTAAACGATAGACTGAATAATCTCAGCGCATATTTTGCCGACATACACGCAAAAGAGATTGAAGCAAAATGCGCGGAATTAAAGGACGAGCAGGATAAGCAGGAAACAGAAGCGTTCAAGTATAATAACGGAATATCCGAGAAAGAACAAAGATATGAAAACACTATTACGCAATCTCAGATAACGCTTGAACTCAGATATCTGGATCTCAGTTCCAAAGAGTATACCAAATCTCAACTTGTCGATATGGGTTATTATAAGGACGCTACGGACTGCGTATGTGCTTACTACAATACACTTTCCGCGGCAGAGGCTTATAACGATATAAAGAACGAAACGGGATTGGCGATTTATCTTGAAGATTACTACGAAAACATAATTTTTATGTATAAAAATCTTGCAACTGAATAATATTAAAGCGATTGAATCCGCTGTCGGCAGTTAAAATCTGCCGACAGCGGATTTTTTAGTTATCAGGAGTTTAAGTAAAGACGCTATTTATTAAAACTGTTTAAAGTTATATTTCATAATTTTATAATACCGAAAATCAAAAGTAAAAAACAAAAAACTTTACTAAAAGCCAATTATGTGATAAAATATAAAAGTAATACGGCTGTTGCAGGTGGAATATGAGTAAAAAGGTAAGGATAGGAAATATTTACATAGGCGGCGGGGAAAGGATAGCCGTCCAGTCGATGTCAACAGAAAGGCTTAAAGACGTTGACGCCGCGGCGGCATGCGCCCAAAGGCTGAAAGCCTTAGGTTGCGATATTTTAAGATTTTCCGTTCTTGACGCAGAGGACGCGTCGGCAATAAAACAACTGAAAAAGAGAACGGATATGCCGATTGTCGCTGACATACATTTCGATTACCGTCTTGCCATAGCCGCGATAGATTCGGGCGCAGATAAAATACGTATAAACCCCGGGAATATCGGCGGAGAGAACAGGGTAAAAGAAGTTGCCGCCGCGCTTAAAGCAAGCAAAATTCCCGTGCGTGTCGGGTCTAACACGGGCAGTATAGAAAAAGAGTTTTTAAGTAAATACGGCAGGAACGAGATATCTTTGGGCGAGAGCGCTCTTAAAAGCATAGGGATTTTAGAAAAGTACGGCGTTGACGATATAGTCGTCTCGGTAAAAGCGTCGGACGTTCCCTTAATGGTAAAAGCATACGAGTACGTCGCAAAAAAAACCGAATATCCCATGCATCTCGGAGTAACCGAGGCGGGCACCGAATATAACGGTATAATAAAGAACAGTATGGGTATAGGAGCGCTACTTTTAAAAGGTATAGGAGATACTATAAGAGTCAGTTTGTCCGCTCCGCCCGAAAAAGAAGTAAAGGCGGGGGTAGCCATATTAAAGGGTCTTGGTTTATATAAAGAGGGAGTAAGTCTTATTGCCTGTCCTACTTGCGGCAGGTGCGAATGGGATTGCATGAACTTTGCTTCCGAAGTGGAAAAGTACGTCGAGAACGTTAAAAAGCCTTTGAAAATTGCGGTTATGGGCTGTGCGGTCAACGGTCCCGGCGAAGCAAAAGACGCCGATATCGGCGTTGCGGGCGCAAAGGACGAATGTGTGATTTTCGTCAAGGGGAAAATAGTAAAAAGGGTTAAAAAGGACAAAATACGAGAGGAATTTTTCGAGGAAATAGATAAATGTATACGGTAAAAACCAGTGCCGAATTTATAGAGGATATTAGGGCGCTGGACGAAAAACTTAAAAACCTCAGGATATCGACTGTTGAAATTGATAAGTCGGCGAGGTCGATAAAATACTGTTTTATTACAGACTGCGTCGTTGAAAAGGAGTTGCAGGACAAAATTTTGTCGGAGGCGGAAAAAATTACCGCGCCTGTTTTCAGAACCGTTCAGATAAGCGTAAAAAAGATAGTCAGTAACGACCAACTTGTCGCGGGAGAGATTTACAAATATCTCAACGAAAACTATCCGTCCATTTCGATTTTTTTAAAGCACACGGATATTGTGGTAACCGTTTTCGGGGACGTGGTGAAATATGTTTTAAAACTCACCGCCGACGGGATTGATTACGTCAATAAAAACGGAACGATAAACAAGATAAACGATTATCTCGCGACCAAATTCTGTTCGGATTTTGCGGGGTCTACCGCCGAAAAAGAGCCGGAAGAGACGATAAGTCTTCTTTCGGAAGAGGTTTACGAGAGCGAACTGCAAAAGATAGAGCACCGCACAATAAAAGTCAAAGACGTAGTAGTAATTGACGACAGGGATATAGGCGATACCGCGCTTTATCTTGAAGACGCCGTTTCGGGCGACGCGGTTGTGTGCGGTAAGGTAACGGAGATTGCCGAGCGGGAAACCAAGAACGGCAAGCCCTTTCTTATTTTACATATTGACGATACGACGGGTAAGGCGAGCGGCGTTTATTTTTCCAAGAAAAGC
>CALWBJ010000180.1 GCA_944376035.1 uncultured Clostridia bacterium
TCCCGCCGCCGATTTTTTATATAATTCGTAACGGTCGGCGTATTCTGCCATAAAATAAGAAGGATGCCCCTTTATCGCATAAACACGCGGCCGGAGAGGATTTTCCGAATAATTTTCCGCCGCTCTATTTAAACCGCATCCGCCGCGTCTGTCGTATTCCCCATTATCCGAATCGCCATATATCTGTTCCGACGTCCTGTAAAGAGCATCGGAAGAATTATAAATCTGAGAGCGGGAATCCGGTCTGAAATATGCGGGACTTTGCGACGTTTGACTTTCAGAATTAACGTTTGCCCGATTACTTTGATTGCTTAAATTATTGTTATTATTCTGACTGTCTTGACTGTAAGTTTTAAGACTCTCTTCCGCCGTTTCATCTTTACCGTCGCCGCGAACATCAACATCGTTTTCTGTAGCGTTAGAGACCATCTGCACGCCTTTGCTCTTTTTTACTCCGTCTCCCGCAAGTAACTTTTTAAGAGTATAGATAACCCCTGCAATTACCGAGATAACAACGGCAAAATAAAAAACCATAAGTGCTGCGGGAGAACTGTCAAAAATACCCGTAACGTATAAAAGCGCGCCTACAATGAGAACGAAAAGGGCAAATTGAAGATTAAAAAAACTTAAAATTTTATATACTATTTTAAATACCGAAACGATTATACTTTTAACCGCTCCGAAAATCAGATTACACCTGAATAAAATCAAATCTTCCTTTTCACCCCCTTTTTATATGAAATTTTAATAAATATCATATTTCGGCATGCCGAAAAATTAACGGCATTAAATTTCAGAATGTATATTTTTAGTTATTCAGTTTTTATTATTTTATTAAAATTCTAAATTCCCGTCTTTCCTGATTCTGTTCCCGAACAGTCTTTACCGCCAAAGAACTCGCCTATTCTGACGGGGATATTATGGAAAAAGGTTCTTATTCCCTTGGTTTTAATAGACCATTCTTCCACTACACCGACTATGTTTTCGGTTTTGCACGGACCGAGCGAACGGCTGTCTTTACTCACGTCTCTGTTATCTCCGAGATAAAAAATTTCGTCTTCTGCAAGCGTTCTTTTTGTCCAGCCTTTGGCGTCGGTCAGCTCAACAAGGTATTCCTCTTTAAGCCTTGACCCGTTTCTGTAAACGTATCCGTCCTTGATTTCGATTGTATCGCCCCCTAAACCTATTACCCTTTTTATTATCCAGTAATCCTCTACGTCTCCGACAATTATTATATCGCCGTAAGTCGGCGTCCTTCTCGTATTCACTACCAGAATATCTCCGTCGTAAAGCGTGGGCTCCATGGACGACTGCTGTACCTGAATGTTTAAAAACACAAAAGTATTTAAAAGAACGAGAGTCATCATGACAACAAGTATTACAAGTACCCAGATAAGAAGATTTCTGTCCGATTTTCTTTTATTTATTTCTTCTTCAAGTAAACTATCCCTTACTTTCTTCATTATTGTCTCCGCTCTGATAACTTTTTGTGATTTTTCGCGCTTGGTCAACCGAAAGGAAAACAATCCTTCCGCACTTTTCGCACTTTAATTTAACGTCTGCACCCAACCTCAGTATTTTCCACAAATTGCCGCCGCAGGCGTGCGGTTTTTTTGAAGTTATATGTCCGCCTTCGGAAAATTCCATAATCATTACTCCGAATAAATTAAATTATAATCTGTAATAATTTTAAACTGAAAACTACACCCACAATATGTTATTGACAAGATACTCGCCCGGACAGTAAAATTCCATTGCGTTGATTTTCGCATAACTTTTAAGGGGCATACCTTCTCCCGTCTTGAAAGCCGACATATTGAGCCTGATGTTATGCCATACATTACCGCCCTTGACGTTTACTCTCGCGATATATTCGGCTCTTGTTTTTCCGAAATAGTCGGAGATAAGTCTTACGGTAAAGGTCTGATCGTCTTTGACGAAAAGGTCAAGCATCAACATGGACTGGTCGGAAGGTTTGTCCTTTTCCGCGTTGATTTTGAATGTTCTTAATCCCGTATCGGCACATATGCCCGTTATATCCATAGGGCCTGACATTACCTGCACACAGGATTTACCGGATATATCTATGCGTGATTTGTTTTGCAAATCGGGAATTGCCGAAAAAACGCTTTCGGCGTTTTCTTCTCTCCCCGAATACACTATACCCGATTTATACCTTCCGCCGCCTTCGCCAAGACCGAATTTAACGGCCGCGACATTAGTGCAGAGCGCATAACCGCCCTTATAACTTACCCGAGCAAAGAAAAATGCTACACCCGAATCCGAATAAGGAGTATAAACGAATTCGTATTTTCCGCCGTTTCTCTCAAATCTGGTTATTTTAGACCACGAGCGCAAAGAGGGATTATAAACTCCTTCCGACGCATAAAGAGTAACTTCTTTTTCCTCGTCGTCTCCCGGTATAACTTCCGCTCTTACGGCCCCTAGCGCAAACTCTGCCCTGATTTCAGGATTTTTACGGCTGTCGTTTATGCTGTCGCGCATAAGAAACTCGTTAAAAAACTCAATTACGTTTCTGAATGAGTCAATATTTATACTGTAAGTTCTTCCGACCGAATAGTCCACAGCGACAAAAAGATTCTTTTTAACTCTTGTCAGAGTATCAGTAACCCTGTCGACATCGAAATCGGGCGAATTAGTGGCGGCAGAGACAAGCACGGGACAGTTTATATGTGCGGCATACGACTGCGGCTCGACTCCCGCTATGAATTTTATCATTTCATCCGAAAACTGCGGATCGGCTTTACCCTCAAACTTAAAAAGCCCTTTATAAGCGCTCCACCCCGCGTTAAGCACAAATGCCGCCGCGGAAAGGTCCTTATCAACGGAAAGTTGCCACAACACCGTGGCGGCTTCCGCCACGCCTATACCGCCGACCTTGGTAACATAAGGCTGGTTTTTAAGATAACAAAGAGCATATCTTGCAATTACAGCCCACTCATACCAGCATGTTTCGGTTACGTCTTTCTCTACATGAAAAAGAGAGTCTTTCGCATTATCGTATTCCGCATACGCCAAATCTTCGGGATAAACGGTGAAAAACCCGTCTCTTTCTTTTCTTTTGCCGGCAAGATCAACCGACAATACCGCATAGCCGCGTTTGGCAATTTCTTTGTCTAAGGAAAAGTCGTAATCGTCAAAGTCTTTGAATATAATTATAGCCGGAGCGAGAGACAACTGCACCCCGCGTGTGAGTGTGGCAAAAATTTTCACCTGTCCCTTGGCGGTGCGCTTCCCGCTTATGTATATACGGCTTATAATAAGTTCTCCGTCTTTCTGTTCTTCAATTATTTCCGCCTCGGGGATAGTATCGATTTTAAATTCACTCCATATTGCCGCAGGGGTCAGAATACTTCCGGACATAATTACCTCTTGTCAAAACATAGATTCAATCAAACTTTATATATCGGCGATTTTTTAATTATTACCCTTAAAAAATTTTTTAAGCATAGTTAAATCGCACGTCGTAATTATTTTAAATAATCGTTAAATGCTTATAAATTCCCGTAAAAGCCAATACCGAAAGAAATAATTTTTTATTTTCGCTTGATTTTTTTGCGGGCTTAAAGTATAATATTCCCTACCGCATCAGATACCTTTTGAAGGTGATGCAAGACGGTATTTTAACTCAAAACATTAACGAATGTTTAGGTTTTAATATGCGGCAGATGAATTTGTTTTGTCTTGTATTTTTATAATAAAATATTATATATTATATAACATAACTCAATTCATTGCAAGCATTTTGCTTAAAGCGCAAACAATTTTTACTGTTGGAGAAGTATGACCTGTTCGTATTCAAAAGAGTTTTCCGCGTCTGCATTTACCGACGTTGAAAACGTGTTTATTTACGAATATCTGCCCCTGGCGTCGGGCGACGCCGTAAAGGTGTACCTTTACGGACTTTTTCTCTGCCAAAATAAGGAATTTGACCAATCCTCTGAAAAAATTGCCGAAACTTTGAAAATGAGCGAAGATGAAATCAGGGACTGTTTTAACTTCTGGGAAGAATTCGGTCTTGTTTCCGTAGTTTCAAATGACCCACTCACAGTCAAATATCTTCCCGTAAAATCGGCAAGCAGCGGAAAACCCAGAAAATATAAAGCCGAAAAGTATTCGGACTTTACAAAAGGCGTACAGGCAATACTTCCCGAAAGAATGATCTCTACAAACGAGTACACAGAGTATTTTTCCATAATGGAAACATTCGGTATTAAACCCGACGCTATGCTCATGATAGTAAAATACTGCGCGGATCGCAAGGGTAAGGATATCGGTTACAGATATATATCGAAAGTTGCCAAAGATTTCGGAGTGCGCGGAATAGTAACCGTGGAAGCGGTGGAAAAAGAACTGTCCGCATACATACTGAGAACTAGCGAAATAGAAAAAATATTAAAAGCGCTCTCTATTAAACGCGCGCCTGAAATAGAAGATTCTACTTACTTTAAAAAATGGACCCAGGAACTCAATTTCGAGCCTGAAAGCATAATTTTTGCCGCCTCGAAACTGAAAAAAGGCGGCATGGAGAAACTCGACGAATTTCTTTTGGAACTTTACTCTATAAAGAGTTTTTCCAAAGAAGAGATCGCTACGTTCGTCAAGTCAAAACAAGATGTATTCGACCTTGCGGTGAAAATTAACCGCGCTCTCTCCGTATATACCGACGTTATCGATACGGTAGTCGATACATATACAAAAAAATGGCTTTCTTACGGCTTTACCGACGAAACTTTGCTGTTCATCGCTTCACAGTGCTTTAAAAACGGCAAAAACACATTGCAATACATGGACGAACTCATAGAACAACTGCACAGCCGCGGATTTATCGACTTGTCGAGCGTGGGCGATTATTTCGAAAGCATAAGAAATACCGATAAATTTATCGCATCGTTCCTTTTACTTGCAGGCGTCAACAGACGTCCGAACCCTTGGGACAGAGAAAATATTACCACTTGGAAAAACTGGAATTTTTCGGAAGAAATGATTTTAGAAGCCGCAAGGCTGTCTGCCGGTAAGACCTCCCCCATTGCTTATATGAACGGAATACTCAGCAACTGGAAAAACAAAGGAATTTTCAACATTTCCGATATAGACGGCGCTCCGAATGTTTCGGCAGACTCTCAGGAAAATTATAATCGGGAATATGAAAGGAGAAGAAGCATTGCCCTTTCCCGTGCTCAGCATAATATGGATAAAGCAATGGAGATAGAAGGCTTTTCAAAAATTTACGACAGGCTTAATTCAATAGAAAAAGATCTTGCATTTGCCGAAATAGCAAACAACACCGAACAACTTAGCGCCCTTGAAGAAGAAAAAGAAAATCTTATAAAAGAAGAACAGTCCCTACTTAACAATATAGGTCTGAAAATCAGAGACCTTTCGCCTGTCTACCTTTGCGAAAAATGTAAAGATACCGGTTACGTAGGCACACACCGCTGCGACTGTTTTAATAAAAAAGTCTGAATTAAATAATATACACCTCCAAAACCTTCCAAAATTTGGGCAATGTGGGTTTTGCCTCGAAACCTTTACATAATATTTTGAAGATTTACATGACTTTAATTTGCTTTTACGTTATTTTATCGAAAATTTTGTAAGTTTTGATTCAAATAAATTTTTTAAATTTTAATAAATGCAAAAGGTTGCATATTTACATATGTGCAACCTTTTTCGTTTTCAAAATAAACTTTAATCAAGATAATTTTTACTTTAAGATTTTTTTGCAAAAACTTTAATCAAATTTTAAGATTTTTATAAAAAAGTTTAAGATTTTTATAAAAT
>CALWBJ010000181.1 GCA_944376035.1 uncultured Clostridia bacterium
TCCTAATGTAGTAAATTTGGTTTTGCAACTCTATTTTACCACAGATTTGTATGAACTCTTCTTTTTTTCTAAGTGTTTCACTTAATAGTATAATTCACCTAAATTAAAAAAGCGGTTTGCATTTTAATGCAAACCGCTTCTTTTAGTTAAGCACAATATAAAATCAGATTTCTTTGATAATTTTTCTCGGGCATTTGGCGACGCAGGTTTTGCAGCCGCTGCATTTAGTGTAGTCAATTACAGGCAGATTATCCACCATTGTTATAGCATGCTCGGGACAGTTTTTGGCGCACAGTCCGCAACCGATACAACCTACTTTGCATACCGACATTACTTCTTTTCCTTTGCAGTGAGAAGAGCATGCCACGTATACCTTTGAAGATTTGGGGATAAGTTCGATTATATGTTTAGGACAGTTCTTTACGCACAGTCTGCAAGCCTCGCATAGCGCCTTATCCGCATAAGAAACGCCGTTAACAACTTTAATTGCATGATAGGGGCACACTTTGGCGCACGTTCCTTCACCCATACAGCCCGAGGGGCACTCTTTTTTTCCGCCGAGGTAAGTTGACTGCATGATACAACCTTCGTTTCCGACGAAAATATACTTATTTTTACTTTCAGTTCCGCCCGCGCACTTAACTACGGCGTAAGCCTGTTCTTCGGCCGTAAAAGGAACGCCTAATATTTTAGCAATTTCCGCTTTATTCTGAGCAGGGGTAGGTCCGCACATTGAAAGGTCGGCTTTGCCTTCGGAAAGTGCTTTGGCAAAATCCGCGCAACCTGCAAAACCGCAGCCGCCGCAGTTTGCTCCCGCAAGTTTTTCCGATACGGCTTTAGCCTTTTCGTCTTCTTTAACATCACAGAGTTTTGATACGAGCACTATCAAAACGGCGAATATGATAGCAAGCGCGGCTACGATAAGCATTACGTAACCGAAAGTAGACCAGTTAATATCCCGCAATAATATGTATGTCATAATTGTCTCCTTAAATCAGCGTAAAGACGTAAAACGCCATTGCTATAAAGCATGCGGCTATCATTGCGATAGGGAAGCCTTTAAGATGTTTGTTTATGGGAAGTCTTGCGATTTTCTCTCTCATACCGCTCATAATGACGATGGCAACAGTAAATCCGACTCCTGCGAAAAGACCGTAAAGAACGGCAAAACCCATATTCATTGCGCTTGCCTCGATACCTATTAAAGACGCCATTTGTCCCGCATCGATAACTAATTCCGCAACGCCGAGGACGGCGCAGTTGGTAGTTATAAGAGGAAGGTAAATGCCCATTGCGTTATAAAGAGAGGGGGTAAATCTTTTGAGCGTCATTTCTATCATCTGAACGATAGAGGCGATGACGAATATGAAAACTATAATTTCCATAAACTCAATGCCCAGCGGAACAAGTATATAAGTATAAATCGGGTAAGTGATAAGACAAGTTATGGTCATTACAAACGTTACGGCGATTCCCATACCGAGCGCGCTTTTAGTATCTTTACTGACGCCGAGGAAAGGACAAATTCCCAAAAACTGTACGACTACGAAGTTATTTATAAATACCGCAGATACGATAATCATTAAAAATTGAGCCATTTATTTGTCCTCCTTAGAAGAACTCTCTGAAACAACTGCGACAGAATCAATATTTTGAGCGTCTGATTTTTGTTTTTCGGCGCACAACTCGGCATATGCTTTGATTTTGCGTTTTTTAGAAATAAGCGATTCACAAAACGCGAATAGCGCAATGAAAATTCCGTAAGTAAAGAACGCGCCTGCGCTGGAAGAGAAGAATGCAATCTGGAAGTCCCAGAGTTTTACACCGAATACGGCTCCGCTTCCGAGTATCTCTCTGAAAGCGCCCATTACCGTAAGCGCTAAGGTAAAGCCTATACCCATAAAAAGTCCGTCTGCGGCAGATGCGAGTACGCCGTTCTTGCTTGCGAAACTTTCCGCGCGCGCAAGTATTATGCAGTTTACGACAATAAGCGGAAGATACAGTCCGAGCGATTCGTAAAGGTCGGGAAGAAGTTTATCGAGAATCAACCTTGTCATTGTAACGAAGGTGGCGATTATAAGGACAAACGCGGGAATCCTGACCTGACTCGGGATTACTTTTCTTAAAAGCGATACTAAAACGTTGCTGCAAATGAGAACGAATGTAACCGCCGCGCCCATACCTATACCGTTCATTGCCATAGTGGTAAGAGCGAGAGTAGGGCAGGTTCCGAGTACAAGTTTTAATGTTGGGTTTGATTTTATAACGCCGTCTGCGGCGATTTTTTTATAATTGGTTTTCATTCTTCACCTCCGACTGCCGTTTTCAGATATTCAAGAACGCAGTTTACGGCGTTGCAGCCGGCATTTGCGGAATATGTCGCGCCGGATACGGGGTTTGTCATATTAGACGTATCGTTCTTGTCTGATGTGAAATGTTCTCCCGCAAAATATCTTTCGGTAACGTCTTCAAGATAAAAACCCGAAAAGAAAGATTCGCCGAACTTGCTCATAAGAGTTTGTTTTTCATAACTTTCGAGTATTACTTTTATAATCTCCCCGTCGGTTATATTTCCGTCAGCGGGAAATCTTACCTGCACCCAAACGGTTATCGTACCGTTTTTGTACCCGCCAAATCCCGTTGAATTGAAAAGCATATCGTATTCGCCGGTGTCAGGCTGATCTATTGTATAAATCTTATCTATTCTGCCGTAATTCTTTTCGTCGAGGAAAGGGGTATCGCCCGCTTCCGAATCGAGAAGAACCGAATATTCCTTTTCTTCGCCGTATATCTTTTTTATGGCGCGCTGGGTCCGCTCTTCGGCGGAGACGTAGAACACGTCGTTAAAAATTGCGAGTATACCGCCCGAGACTGCCGCTATCAGCAAAAGCACGGTTATACATTTAAACCATATATTATTAAACAGTCGATCCATTCCTGACCTCTTCTAATTATCTTTAACGCTTTTCTTTTTGGCTTTGGTAAAACCGAAAGGCCTGTTTATTATTATTTTGTCTATCAGCGGTATAAGAAGGTTCATAAGAAGAATTGCAAACGAGACCGTTTCCATTCCCGTGGCCTGTCTTAATCCCGCGGTGAGCATGCCGAGGAGAAAAAAGTAGATATAGTTGCCCGCCTT
>CALWBJ010000182.1 GCA_944376035.1 uncultured Clostridia bacterium
GCCTTATAGTCATATAGGATACCTGAGGAAAAGCATTTTCCAATTCGGAAAAGGTAACTTTACCTTTTTTATCGATATATTCTTTGATTTTATTTATTCTGTCTTTCATGTCGCACCTTTAAGTACACCTATTTTACACTAAACTGAATATTTTTGCAAGAGCGGCGGGCACAGTTTTTTGATAAAATTTCGGCTTTAAGCATATTCCGAAATAACCGCACAGTCAAAAATAATGATTACAAATAAAATTTATTCGGATTTTATTCGGAAATATCCTTTGTAATGTCGATTTTTTATTGATTTTAAGCGTGATAGCGGTTATAATTATAAATAGGAGAAAAAAATATGCTTGATCTTAAAAAAATCAGAGATAACAAAGAAAAAATGACCGAACTTCTCGCGAGAAAAGGATTTAAAGCCGATTTTGACGAGATACTTTCACTTGACGAAAAACGCAGGAGCGCTATTTCGGAGGTAGAGAAACTTAAAGCCGAAAGAAATAAAGTTTCCGCAGAAATTCCCGCTCTTAAAAAACAAGGCAAACCCGTTGACAACATATTTGCCGAAATGCGCGCGCTCGGTGAAAAAATCGCCGAACTCGACCGCACGACAAACGAACTTGACGAAAAAGTATTCGATTTGCTTTCCCGCATGCCCAACGTCCCCGACGAAGACTTAGTAGGCGGAGAAAAAGAAAACAATCAGGTCATAAAAGTAGTAGGCAGTAAACCCGAATTTTCTTTCCCCATGCAGAACCATGTGGATTTATGCACGAAACTCGGGATTATAGATTATAATCGCGGCACCAAACTTTCGGGCGGCGGATTCTGGCTTTACCGCGGAGACGGCGCAAAACTCGAATGGGCGCTTCTTAATTTCTTTATAAGCGAACATTTAAAAGACGGTTATGAGTTTATTCTTCCCCCGCACCAACTCGGTTACAACTGCGGATTCGGCGCGGGACAGTTCCCCAAATTCTCCGACGAAGTATACTGGCTTGACTGCGACGAGGACAGAAAGCGCAACCGCTTCATGCTCCCCACCGCCGAGACCGCGCTCGTAAATATGTATTCGGGCGAAATTATCGACGAGAGCAAACTGCCCATGAAGTTCTTTGCTTATACTCCCTGTTACCGTAAGGAAGCGGGTTCGTACAGAGCAGAAGAACGCGGCATGATACGCGGACATCAGTTCAATAAAGTCGAGATGGTGCAGTACGCTCACCCCGACCATTCCAAAGAGTCGTTCGAAGAACTTGTGAATAAAGCCGCAAGTCTTATTGAAAAACTCGGACTTCACTTCCGCATAAGTAAACTTGCCGCAGGCGACTGTTCGGCATCCATGGCAAGAACTTACGATATAGAAGTCTGGATCCCGAGCATGGGCATTTATAAAGAAGTAAGTTCGGTATCCAACGCAAACGACTATCAGGCACGCAGAAACAACACCAGATACCGCGACTCCAAAACGGGAAAAACCGCTTACGTTCACACTCTTAACGGTTCGGGACTCGCTACCAGCCGCGTATTCCCCGCTATTATCGAGCAGTATCAGAACGCTGACGGCAGCATTACCGTTCCCGAAGTGCTCGTTCCTTTCATGGGCGGACAGACGGTTATAAAATAATAACTTAACATCATACGAATAGTTGTTTTTTCGTAAAATACTTTTTTAATACTTATAGAGAATAAAATGTAAGCCCCGAAAGTTAGTCTTTCGGGGCTTCTGATTTTAATTTGATATATTTGATTACATTTTTGTTTTATATTTTAGCGTCTGTAATTTTGTTCCTGCGTTTTTTCGATTATATTATTGCGCTTATAACTTTTAAGTTTTTTTCTGTTATCCTCTTAGAGCAAATAATTTTACGTTTGTATTTAAATTTGTATTTTTGTATTCGTTTTTACGAATACATTTTTACGCTGTCTTGTAGTCTTAAAAATCCGTTTTTTTCAGAAATTAAAACGGAAATAAAAATGCGTGTCGTCCTCTTTTACCTTTTCCAGCCCGAGCCGCGTTATCAGCCTCATAGACGGAAGGTTTTGCTTAAAACATCTGGATTTAATGTATTTTGCTTTTAAAATATCCTTGGCAAAATCTTTAAGCGCGGACGCGCTTTCACAGGCGTAGCCTTTGCCCTGATATTCTTTAAAAAACCTGAATCCCATCTCTAATCCGCCGAAGTAATCGAAATTGTATAAAACAAGTTCGCCCGCCATTTTCCCGTCCACGCGCACTGCGAAAGAATATTCTTCTTTTCTTTCTTTTAAAAGTTTTTGAAATTCAATAAACTTTTCGGGCGTGGGAGTACCTTTTATATCTTCTCTGTAATCGTATCCCCAATATTTGTTAAGTAGGTCGTCGGTATAAAGTCTAAAATAATCTTCCTTATCCTTTTCCTCTATTTCGTTTATAACAAGTCTTTCCGTGACTATATTTACGGGAGTTATTATTCTGTCAAAAAGCGTTTTTACCGTTATTATGTTTTTCTCCTTTATCTCAATGGGGTGATACTGCAATTTTGAAATTCTGAGACCGTCGTCTCCGCAGTCTTCTTCTCTGTTGACAAATTTTGCATCGCCCGCAAACGCTTTTACAAATTCGCTCGCCATAGTGGGATAAATTCCCTCGTAGCCTCTGAGCGCTTTTTCCACATGGACTATAAACGTGTCTCCCACTACTTCACCGACAGATAAAGCGATGATTTTCCCGTTTTCCATAATCATACCGCCGACCTGTCCCAACTCGTCGGCATGAGAAATAAAATCAAAGACCTTACTTTCTTCTTCCTTTGCCGTCCATGAAGAAAATACGTAACTTTCCTCGTATTCTTTCAAAAATTTCGCTATATCGTCTAAGTCGCTCTTTTCGATTTTCTTAAAAATATAATCGGGATATAGTTTTTTGAATTTATTTACGTGGTTACGCTGTCCGCTGAGTTTTTTCCCCGAATAAGTCCTGAACTGTTCGGCAGTATAGATATAGTCGCTCCAATCCCTGCTGTTATAAACGGAAATATCATAATACCTGTCTTTAAAAAAAGGAATGTGAGCATTGTCTATACAGCACAAAAGAAGCGGCTGATGATTTTCCATGCAATATTTTTCTATTTCGGAAAGTGCGCCGTTTATATCTTTGCCAATCGGAAAATAATAGGCGTTTTCATAATCGGGACAGGTCTCTTTCATTATGAGAGTGTTGTTATAAAAGGCATAATCAATTATAAAATCATCTCTCCACATATATTTTGTTCCGACGGATATATCGCAAAACGAAATCTCCGACCTGATCATATAATCCTTTATCTCTTCAATGTTTTTTCCAAGGCGTTTAAATTCTATCATAAGTTATTTTTTACTTTATCCTGAGTTTTATTTTTTAAGTGCTTATTTTACTTGAAGTTTTTATTGCTTTTAAGGTTTTTATTTATGCCAAGTCATCTTAAAACGCGGATACAAGGCAAGTGTAAAAAGCCTGCGCAAGTATCCGCGTTTTTAATCTAAAAGAAATTATTTATTGTCTCCGTCTTTATCAACAACGGCTTTGAGACTCGCGAGAAGACCGGTAACATTCTGTATTTCACTCGGAACGATAATCTTGGTAGCGTTTCCGTCCGCCATGATTTTAAGCGCGTCATAGCCTTTGAGAGTCAGATAAGCGGCGTTCGGATTAGCGTCGTTAATCATCTTGATTGCAGTGGCAGTACCTTCTGCCTCGGCAATAACCGCGGCTTTCTTGGCTTCCGCGCGGAGAATCATAGCCTCTTTTTCGCCTTCCGCCACAAGAATATTACTGCGCTTTTCACCTTCCGCTTTCAAAATGGATTCACGCCTTTCACGCTCTGCACGCATCTGCTTTTCCATAGCCTGCTGAATATCTTTTGGCGGAAGTATGTTTTTAAGTTCTACACGGTTGATTTTTATTCCCCACGGGTCGGTCGCCTCGTCGAGGATCAGACGCATCTTGCTGTTGACGGTATCGCGCGATGTGAGCGTTCCGTCAAGTTCAAGTTCGCCTACAAGGTTTCTTAAAGTCGTCGCCGTGAGGTTTTCTATCGCGCGAATAGGGTCTTCAACGCCGTAAGTGAACAGTTTTGCGTCGGTAACCTGGAAATATACTACCGTATCTATCTGCATGGTTACGTTATCTTTTGTAATAACGGGCTGCGGCGCAAAATCCGCAACGCGTTCTTTTAAACTTATGGGTTTTCCCACGCTCCTGTCTATAAACGGCAGGACAAAATGTATTCCGTTATTTAAAATCCTGCTGAATTTTCCCAGCCTTTCTATAATAACAACCGTTGACTGGCGGACAATTCTTATAGACGCGACAAGAATTATAAATACCACTACTGCCAGCACTATTAAAATAATCATAAGCGGCTGCATATTACTTCAATTCCTCCACAATATACTTATTTCCTTTTATATCTTTAATTCTTACCGTTGTCCCCTCGGGAACACACTTTTCTTCGTCTTCGGTTATTGCATTCCATATCACGCCGTTAACCTTGATAGTACCCGGCTCGTGCATACTTATAGCCGTAAGCAGTTTGTACTCTTTGCCGAGTATGGCGTCGGCATTGGTCTTGACATCGCCCTTATCGAGTTTTTTCATGACCAGACTTCTGAATGCAAGCATAAGCAAAAGCGATAAAACTATGAATACCGGCAGATGTATATACCAGGATAGCCCGCACGCGGCAAGTATCATGGCGACGACTCCGCCGCCGGCAAACCAGATAGAGACCATCTCGTTAGTCGTGAATTCGATTATGAGCGATGCTGCGGTTATCGCAAGCCATATATATACCCATGTCATATCCGTTTCCTCAATAAATACTTAAAATAATCGGTTAAAAATCCCTTAAAATATCGATTAAAGCAACAATTAAATTATTTAATTATGAATTTACCGATATAAAATTATTTTATACTTTTTTATCGCTGATTATTCTTTAAGATAATATTATTTTATAACTTTTGACTTATATTTCACGTTGTTTATATAAAATTTATTAACAATTATATCAACTATTCTATAAATTTATACAAACATAAAATAATAAATTACTTGATTTTTACTGCCTGCAAGAGTAGATTTTGTATTTACAGACCTGAAATTTTAATTTATTATAATTTTTTCGGATTTGACGCCGCTTCAATAATTTCACTCAGTCTGTCAAGGTCGTCGCGGGTGTAATAGTCGATATATATTCTGCCCTTTCTGTCATTACCGATAGCGTTTACCTTAGTGCCCAAAACTCTTTGCATATTGACAATAAGTTCTTTGAGTTCTGCCGAAAGTTCGACTTTCTGTTTCTTTTTTGCCTTTTCTTCGGGCGGAGTAAAATAATCTTTGACCATTTGCTCGACGTCGCGGACGGACGCACCTTTCTTTACCGCCTCGTTTGCGATTTTCAACTGGTCCGTATCGGGTAAAGAAATGAGCGCACGCGCGTGCCCTGCCGAAAGCGAGCCGTTTGCAACCATTCTGATAACGTCCTGAGAAAGAGTCAGAAGCCTCAATGTATTTGCTATGGCGGGACGGGATTTACCTATTCTGTCGGCAAGTTCTTCCTGCGTTAAGCCGTAATCCTGCATGAGCGAGCGCATAGCGGTAGCCGCTTCGATCGGATTCAGGTCCTCTCTCTGTAAGTTTTCGATAAGAGAAATTTCCTTTATCTGCCTCTGGTCGTAATTTTTAATTATAACAGGGATTTTACTCAGTCCCGCAAGTTTACTGGCTCTGAAACGGCGTTCGCCCGCGATAATCATGTAGCGGTCGCCGCTCTTGTTGACGATAATAGGCATTATCACGCCGTGCTTTGAAATAGAATCCGCAAGTTCTTTAAGCGCGGTCTCGTCAAAAACCTTTCGGGGCTGATTGGGGTTTGCGTAAATGGAACTTATGTCTATTTCCTTTACCTGCTCTCCTCCCGCGGGAGTATCTTCTTCAAAAAGAAGACTTTTACCGTAATCTTCTTCTGTTTCGGAAAACAGCGCCGAAAGTCCTTTCCCTAATCCTCTGTTAATCTTCATAGTTTTCTCCGTAAATTTTACGCTTGCGTATAAATAAAGCGGCTTAATTTAACGCTGACGTTATAGTTTCAATATATAATTTTAATATATTTATCCGCTCTTTTATCCTTTAATAATCGTCTCTTTTGAACTGTTTTTTAATTTATATCCTTATAATTTCTGAAAATTATAATAATTTTAAAACTTAAAAACGTAAGCACCAATCAGCAGTTTTTATTAAAATAAATTGAGCAATCTCAAATTATTTTTTAGGCTGTTTGGATAAAAACTCCTCCGTAAGAGCGAGATATGCTCTCGCGCCCGAACATTTGGTATCATGGAGAAGTATAGGCACGCCGTGGCTGGGCGCTTCCGCTAAGCGGATGTTTCTCGGAATAACGGTGTCGTAAACGCGCTTTCCGAAAAACTTTCTCACTTCCGCGGCTATCTGACGCGAAATGATAGCGCGGTTATCACTCATAGTGAGCACAACGCCCTCTACTTTCAGCCCCTCGTTTAAGTGTTTTACAACGAGTTTTATGGTATTCATGAGTTGGCTCAACCCTTCGAGTGCGTAATATTCGCTCTGTATCGGGATAATGACCGTATCCGCCGCGGCAAGCGCGTTGATTGTCAGAAGTCCCAAAGAGGGCGGACAGTCTATCGTTATAAAATCGTAATGGACGCGCGCTTTTTCGAGAGTTTTTTTCAATACGTGCTCTCTGTCTTTTATGTAAACAAGGTCGACCTCCGCCCCTACGAGATCTATGCTCGAAGGGAGAAGGTCAAGATTGTCGATTTTGGTTTTAAGCGCCGCGTCTTCGACGGGTATATCGTCTATAAGCACGTTATAGACCGAACTTTTTACCTCGCTTTTTGCAAAGCCCAGTCCGCTCGTGGCGTTACCCTGAGGATCGAGGTCCACTATCAGACATTTCTTGCCTTTGCTGGCAAGATACGCCGACATATTCACGCAAGTTGTAGTTTTGCCGACACCGCCTTTCTGATTTGAAAAAGCAATGATTTTTCCCATTGTGTTACCCCTTTTTCCCGCCGTAAACGCTTTTATAAAGCAACAAATTATTTAAAAGTTTTTTATATTCCCGCATCTCGCCCGATAAAGTAAAATATTAGGTCTTTTATAATAAGTCTGATACATTTATCTGAAACATTTAAGCGTCTGCAAGGTCAAAGACAAATTTTTTTAATAACCCGTTTATAAATTCTCTTGGTTTTTATGCCGAATTCATATCCGGAATCAATATACCGTGATTTTACGGTTTATTTCTTTTCGGAATTTTCTCCGTCAGATTTTTTATCTTCCGCGTTTTTATCTTTATTTTCTTCGGAAGATTTATCTTCAGGGGAGTCGTTACCGCCTTTATTTTCCGGTTCTGATTTTACCTGTTCGGTTTTTTCTTCGGACACGGACTGGCTTTTACCCGCTTTTCTGGCAAAAGGATTCTCGCTCAAAACTCTTTCGTTTTCGTCCATGAACTCCATGATTTCCTCTACGCTCTTGCCTTCCATGAGCATATCGACTTCTTCGGAGAAAATTGTTTCTCTCTCGACGAGCAGCCTTGCCATGTTGTCAAGCAATTTCTTGTTTTCGCCGAGAAGTTTACGCGCTTTTTCAAGAGCCGTGGAAACGATTTTCTGAACTTCCTCGTCTATAATGGCGGCAGTCTCTTCACTGTAAGTAACGTGAGACGCCATATCTCTGCCGATGAATATCTCTTTGTCGGAAGCATAGGAAATAGGTCCTACCTTCTCGCTCATACCCCATTCGGTAACCATGAGACGGGCGCGTTTGCTGACCGCCTGAATATCTCCCGAAGCGCCTGCGGAAATATCTTTTATTATGAGTTCTTCCGCAACTCTTCCGCCGAGAGTCATTACGATATCGTCTAAAAGTTTTGCCTTGGTAAGATGATTGTCGTCGTTATCGGGTCTGGTCATTGTATAACCCGCCGCCTGACCGCGCGGTATTATTGATACTTCGTGAACAGGGTCGCAATGCGGCAAAAGCCTTGCAAGTATTGCGTGCCCCGCTTCGTGATATGCCGTGATACGCTTGTCGGTTTCGGTAACAAGACGGCTCTTCTTCTGCGGTCCTAAAAGCACTTTATTGATACCTTCGTAAAGGTCTCTGTTGTTTATGAATTTTCTGTTTGCGCGCGCCGCGAGTATCGCCGCTTCGTTCAGAAGGTTTTCAAGGTCCGCGCCCGAAAATCCGCTGGTCATACGCGCAACCGTCTTGAAGTTGACATCGGGAGATAACGGTTTATTTCTTGCGTGAACTTTTAAGATAGCCTCTCTGCCGCGAACGTCGGGAATATTGACGTATATCTGTCTGTCGAACCTGCCCGGACGCAGCAGCGCGGGATCGAGAATATCTGCGCGGTTTGTCGCCGCCATGACGATAATACCGTCGTTAGACTCAAAACCGTCCATCTGAACGAGCAGTTGGTTAAGCGTCTGCTCGCGTTCGTCGTGTCCGCCGCCCATACCCGTGCCGCGCTGACGGCCTACGGCGTCTATTTCGTCTATGAAAACTATACACGGCATGCTCTTTTTGGCTACGTCAAACAGGTCTCTTACCCTCGACGCGCCCACGCCGACGAACATCTCGACAAAGTCAGAGCCGCTTATTGAGAAGAAGGGAACGCCCGCTTCGCCCGCAACCGCTTTGGCAAACAGCGTTTTACCCGTTCCGGGAGGCCCTACGAGCAGT
>CALWBJ010000183.1 GCA_944376035.1 uncultured Clostridia bacterium
CTTTTTCCCGCTCTGTTCATATTTTCTTTCTCCTTGATGATTTATTTGCCTTTTGGCTTTTTACCTTTTATTTAATTTGTCAAAGATATTATATCAATTATAAAGTCGTTATCAAATATAATTAAACTTTTATTTGCAAAAAATTTTCTTTAATTTTCTGATATGTACGCTTTATCGGAATAATTTTAAGGCTTTTAAGAAAGATTTGCACTTTCAGTATATTAAAGAATATTTAATCATGTAATTTTAGAAAAATAATAAAAATTTTTTAATATATTAAAATTGTTGACATATCAACAATTTAATGTTAATATAATACAGCGTGTAAAGGAGAAAAGGGTATGAACGGAAGGTTTGATAAATTCACTCTGCTCATAGACGGTATATATAAATCGGTACAGAAAATCAAGACGGGCGAAATGAGCGAGATGGGGCTGAAATCGACGCATATAGCGATATTTTTGTATCTTTCGGATAATCCTTACGGATTAACTTTAAAAGAGTTACAGAAAAGTTGTTTTATAGATAAAGCGGCGGTGTCCAGAGGCATAAGCGAACTTGAAAAGAACGGTTTTGTATATGCAGAAAGTTCATTCGAGAAAAAATATAATCTCAAAGTAACTCTTACCGGAAAAGGCGTAAAGGCGGCGGAGGAGATAAAGCGCCGTGCAGACAAAGTGTTTGATTTTGCGGTAAACGAGTTAAACCTGACCGAGCGAGAGAAATTTTATGAAACACTTGAAAGCATTTCCTTGACGCTGCAAAAAATATCAGAAAAATACGGAGAAAAAAATGGCAGTAAAAATAATTATTGATTCGGCAAGCGACATAACAGTCTCGGAAGCCAGAGAGCGCGGCGCGGAACTTATCAGCATGGAAATCATGTTCGGTTCGGAAGTATATCTTGACGGAGACACTCTTGACAGCCGAAAATTTTTTGAAAAACTTATAGAGTGCGACGACCTTCCCAAGACCAGTCAGATAAACGAATACAGGTGGGAAGAAATTTTTTCTAAGCATGTGGCAAACGGAGACGAAGTTGTGGCGATTGTTATTTCGTCAAAGTTATCGGGAACTTATGCGAGCGCGCAGCGTGCCGCAAAAAAATTTGACGGAAAGGTTTTTGTTCTTGACAGTCTTAACGCGTGCATAGGTGAAAGGATATTGTTTGATTATGCGCTGAGGCTGAAAGAAGAAGGAAAAAGCGCGAAAGAAATTTTTACTGTTCTTGATTGTGCGAAAAAGCAGGTAAGAGTACTGGCGCTTTTAGGAACTTTGAAATATCTTAAAAAAGGCGGGCGCATATCGCCTTTCGTTGCTTTCGTGGGCGAAACGCTGAACATGAAACCCGTGGTGGGAGTTATTAACGGCGAAGTAAAACTGATAGGTAAAGCAATAGGCTCGAAAAAGGGAAATAACTATATCAACACTCTTATAAAGAACGGAAAAGGAGTGGATTTTACTAAACCTTTCGCTTGCGGATATTCGGGACTTGACGATACGGTAATGAGAAAATACATAGAAGACAGTAAAAATATCTGGGAAGGGCAAACCGATTTTATCCCCGTTCACGAAATAGGCAGTACTATCGGTACGCATGTAGGTCCCGGAGCCGTGGCGGTCGCTTTCTTTGAAAAAGAGTGATTATTCCATGCGCAAAAGATTATAAGAGAATAAAAAAGATAATTAAAAATATAAAATAAACATAAGGCGCGGGCTTTCGATAAATTTATCGAAAGCCCGCGCCGTTTTATTAAAACTTTATTTATTTTTAAATATATGCAGTTATAAGGACGAAAAAATAAAAATAAAATATAACGGTATGATGATGAATGAATTGAAAAAATATGAAAGCGCGGTCGTGAAAAAAATAGTTCTGGGTGCTAAAATAAAAAAGCGCCTTTACGACATAGGCTTTACCGAAGGAGTTAAAATTACCGTTGCGGGTTTTGCGCCGGCGGGCGACCCCATGCGTATAAAAATCAGGGATTTTTATCTTGCGCTCAGACTTTCCGAAACAGAAAAAATAGAGGTGGAAAAACAGTGAATCAGAATATTGCACTTATAGGGAATCCCAATTCGGGGAAAACTTCACTATTCAATCTGCTTACGGGAACATACCAGAAAGTAGGCAACTGGTCGGGAGTAACCGTCGAAAAAAAAGAGGGGTTTTATCGGCGAGACAGGCGTATAAAAATAACCGATTTACCGGGCTTATATTCTTTGGACGCATATTCTAAGGATGAAAAGGCGGTAACCGATTATCTCAAAAACAGTTCTCCCGACGTCATAATTAACGTAGTTGACGGGACAAATCTCGAACGCAGTCTTAATCTCACCGCATTGCTTTCCGACCTTAAAATACCTGTGGTGATCGCGCTTAATATGGCTGACGAATTGAAAAAAAACGGTATAAAACCCGATTTAAGAAGACTTACTAACGCATTCGGTATGCCCGTAGTAAGCATTTCGGCACTAAAAGGTGAAAATATCGATAATCTTATGCGAGTCGCGTCCGAACATAAGACAAAGCCTTTATATAAAAACTGGTCGGCTATGTCTCCCGCAGAAAGGTTTAAAAAATTGAGCGTGATAGCGGGAGAAGTATCCGAAAAAAAACTTACGCGTTCGGAGGGTATTACACAGAAGCTCGACAGCGTAATAACCCACAGAATATGGGGAATACCGCTGTTTATAGCAGTTATGGCGGCGGTTTATTTTATATCTTTAAAACTCGGCGGATTTTTCAGCGGAGTTATAGAGACGTTGTTTGATAACTTTTCGGAACTTGTGAAATCAGGATTTACAGAACGAGGTATTCCCGAATGGTTTACAATGCTTATAACAGGCGCAGTTATAAAGGGAATAGGAACTGTCATAAGTTTTTTACCGCAGATACTGGTGCTGTTTTTAATGCTCACGCTTTTGGAAGAAAGCGGATATATGGCGAGGGTGGCATTCATACTCGACAGATTTTTCCGAACTTTCGGCCTGGGCGGAAAATCGTGTATACCGATGGTGCTTTCATGCGGCTGTACGGTAACGGGACTTATGAGCACGAGAACTATAGAAAACAGGTCTGAGCGGGAGATGACGATATTTCTTTCGCCGTTTATGCCCTGCGGCGCTAAAATGGCGGTGTTCGGGTGGTTTTCGTATAAGTTTTTCGGCGGGAGCGCGCTCATTGCCGTTTCTATGTATTTTTTAGGAATTATCGTCGCCGCCGTATTCGGTAAATTACTTAAAAAAACAAAGGACTTTTCCGAAGGCGAAGAATGTTTTTTGTTGGAAATGCCTACGTTCAGACTGCCGTCTCTTAAAAACGTTTTTTACGTTTTGTTACTGAAAATTAAAGAATTTTCTGTAAAGGCGGGAACGGTTATATTTGCCGTGTCTGTTCTTTTATGGCTGCTTATGAATTTCGGGTTAAACGGTTATACATCGGGCAGAGCCGAGCAAAGTTTTCTTTTTTACATTGGAAGCGTGCTTAAATATCTGTTTGTTCCGCTCGGGTTCGGAAACTGGGAGGCGGCGGTGGCGGTTTTATCGGGATTTATGGCAAAAGAGGCGGTAATAGAAACTTTGGAAGTTATAAGCGCGGATGCGGGCAGCCTTTTTAACAATGCTTTTTCTGTTTACGCATTTATGTCTTTCGTGCTTTTATCTCCGCCTTGCGTGGCAAGTATAGTTCAGGCAAAAAAAGAATTAAAAAGCGGAAAGAAACTTTTTAAAATGATTGTTTTTCAAACTTTTGCCGCTTATATAACCGCCTTTATAATAAATACCTTGGGACTTATTCTGAATTCGGATTTTAACTTGATTTTTATTGTTTTTTCGGTTATAATTATTACAATCGCAATAATTTTTTGTTTGAAAAAAATATTCAAAGGCGGGTGCGGTAGTTGCGCGGACTGCTCCGCGGGAGGTGGAAAATGTCGGAAAAGCAGAAAACACAATACGATTACATGAGAGAGTCCGACGATAAGGAAGAGGACGCGCTTTACCCCGAGGAGTGGGAAGACAGCCGGACCAAAAGTTCAAAAGAAAAATATTTTGAATACTACGATGACATTAAACTTACGCCTAAAGACGATTGGTGAAAGTTGATTTTAATATTTTCTCAATATAAAACATATTAAACTTCGTTTGCAAATGAATCAGTAAATATTCCTTTTAAAGGTTCCGATTTCAATAATAAAATATTTACTTGTTTTGTATATTTCATACCATAAAAAGAAAATATACATATATATTAAACAAAGTATTAAAAAAATTGCTAAAAGTAAATACAAAAATATCAACCTCTTGAAAACAAAAAATTTATGTAGTAAAATAAAGGAGTAAATTAAGCGGAGATATCCGCAAAAAGAGTTTTTCGGAGGTCAGTTATGATTAAAGTTGCACAATTCGGCGAGGGTAATTTTTTAAGGACTTTCGCCGATTATTATTTTGATTGTTTAAACGAAGAGAAAGACGAATACAGAGTAGATATAATAAAGCCGATAACTTACGGCACGCTTGACAAATTCGTCGCTCAGAACAATAAATATCACGTGGTACTGCGCGGTGTTGAGAACGGACAGGCTGTTGAAAAAGTAAGAAAGATAAATGTTTTGGAAAAAGTCGTATCTCCGTTTGAAGATATGAAAGCGTATCTTGAAATAGCGACCGATCCCGAACTTAAAATTATAGTGTCCAACACTACCGAAGCGGGGATTTGCTTTAACGCTGACGATAAATTCGATGATTTCGAGGGAATTACTTATCCTGCAAAACTTACAAAATTTTTACTTGAAAGGTTCAATAAGGGACTCCCCGGCGTATATCTTATGCCCGTTGAACTTATAGAAAACAACGCAGACGAACTCAGTAAATGTGTAAGTAAATATATAGAACTTTGGAATCTTCCCGAGGCATTCAAAGAGTGGAATGCAAAGGAAAATTATTATTGTAATACTCTTGTCGACAGGATAGTATCGGGTTATCCCAAAACGCCTGAGGACGTAAAACACTTAGAAGATTTAATCGGGGAAAAGGACAGCCTTGTTTCTATCGGCGAGCCTTTCGGTCTTTGGGCGGTTGAAAAGAAAGGGAATATTGCAGATTATATCAAAGAGGGCGTACACGGTATAGAGGTTGTTCTCACGACCGACATAGGTTACTATAAAAAGAGAAAGGTGAGAGTTCTGAACGGCAGCCACACCAACATTGTTCCCGCGGGACTTTGGGAAGGCGCGGTAACCGTTTACGACTGCATGACCGATAAAAAACTTTCCGCTTTCCTGCTCGATACGCTGAATAACGAAATAGTTCCTTTCGTTTCAGACGACATAAACGCCACCAAAGTTTTTGCGGACAGTATTTTGGGAAGATTTTCAAATCCCTATCTTAACCACCTTTTAACAAGTATAAGTCTTAACAGCATTTCCAAATGGAAAGCGCGCGTACTGCCGAGTTTTAAAGACTATTATAAAGCGCACGGCAAAATCCCTGAAAATATGACCAAAGGCTTTACCTATCTTATGAAAGTTTATACTTCGGTCAAAAAGGAAGGGGATAAATATTTCGTCAATCTTCCTTCGAGGAAAATAGAACTTCTGGACGACAAACCTTATCTCGATTATTTTGCAAACGGCAACAGCGCAGAAGATTTCATGAAAGACAAATCCGTCTGGGGCGAGGATCTGACGGCTTACAAAGGTTTTGCGGACAAGGTAAACGAAGGCTTAAAGTTACTCGCAGAGGGTAAGTCGCTTATTTAATTTTAACGATATAGATATAAAGATATAAATATAAAACTTTTAAATATCGGTGAGCGTAACTCTTATCTTCCCATTGTGGCGAGATTGTTGTAAGGCTTAAAAAATATAAATTTATAAATAAATTAAAAAGTAAATTAAAAGTAGAAATTATGAACGAAACTTCAATACTGATAAATAAAAAAGACAACGTTGCCGTTGAACTTAAAGGCAATGATAAAATTCCCGCAGGGCATAAGTATGCCGTGAGGGATATAAAGAAAGGCGATTACGTTATCAAATACGGTGAAATAATAGGTAAAGCCACGTGTGATATCAAGGCGGGCGAATGGGTTCATACGCATAACGTAAAATCTCATCTCGACGAGGCGTGCGAATATACTTACGACTATTCGGCTGAAACCGTCAATCCCGAAAAAGGCACGTTCTGGGGTTATAAAAGAAAGTCGGGAAGAGCGGGAATAAGAAACGATATTTTTATTATACCAACTGTCGGTTGCGTAAATAACGTATGTAAGATTCTTGAAGAAAAGGCGCAGAAATTTGTAAAAGGCAGTATAGACGGTATATTTGCGCTCACTCACCAGTTCGGTTGCAGTCAACTCGGGGACGATAACGTAAATATTAAGAAACTCTTGTCGGCTGTCGCGCTTAATCCCAACGCGAGTTACGTTTTGATAGTGGGACTCGGTTGCGAAAACAACGGCCTTGACGGAATGAAAGAGTATCTTAAACAGTTTAACAGAGACAATATAGAATTTTTCAACTGTCAGGAATTAGATGACGAAATAGAATACGGTCTGAAAATACTCGAAGGCTTTGCTGAAAAAGCGTCTGTGCTTAAAAGAGAGGAGATTTCTCTCGACCAACTTTGCATAGGCTTAAAATGCGGCGGGTCCGACGGGTATTCGGGACTTACCGCAAATCCGCTTGTGGGAAGGATAACCGACAGAATAGTCGCGGCTGGCGGCAGCGCGGTACTTACGGAAGTACCCGAAATGTTTGGCGCCGAACAACTTCTTATGAACAAGTGTGAAAGCGAAGAAGTTTTCAATGCCTACAAAAAGATGATAGTAGATTTCAAAAATTATTATACCGACAACGGATTTCCCGTATACGAAAATCCGAGTCCGGGCAATAAAAAAGGCGGTATAACCACTCTGGAAGAAAAATCGCTCGGCTGCGTGGAAAAAGCGGGTAAGACAAAGATAGTCGACGTACTCGGTTACGGGGACGTAGTGAAAAAAGTCGGCGTAAGCGTGCTTAACGCGCCCGGAAACGACCTTATAGCCGCTACCGCACTTGCGGCGGCGGGTTGCCAGATAGTGCTTTTTACGACGGGAAGAGGAACTCCTTTTTCAACGTTCGTTCCTACCATGAAAATTTCATCCAACTCAAACTTGGCGAATTTTAAGAGCAACTGGATTGATTTCGACGCATACGGAATGGATGAAAACGGTCTTTACAACTTAGTTATGGAAACCTGTAACGGAAAATATATCTGCAAAAGCGAAAAATACAGAGAGATAGCGTTTTATAAAACCGGTGTAACTCTATGAGCGGTAAAGAAGTTTTTTCAAGCGGACAAAATCGTAATATTAAAGAGCGTAACGTCAGAAGGGCGGTTACGGGACTTTTAATTACAATCTTTGCGGCTATAGTATCGTCTCTTGCTCTGCATGTGTTCGTCTATCCGTCGGACTTCGTGCCTTTGGGGCTTGAAGCGATAGTTACAATGCTTCAGAAGATTACGGGCATAAATGCAGGTTGGTTTAACCTTATTCTCAATTTGCCGCTTGTTATTTACGCATGGTTTAAGCTAAATAAAAAGTACGTCGTTTATTCGCTGATATTTACACTCGTGTCGTCGGTGCTTATAATCGTATGGGCGGCGGTGGATTTTCCGCAGTACGTAACCGAAAACGAGCGGCTTCTTGCGGCAATTTTTGCGGGGATTATGCTCGGAATAAGAACGGGAGTAATGCTGAGAATTGGATCCTCGACGGGCGGCGCCGACATAATCGCCGCTATGATTCAGAAGAAAATGCAGTATGTGAACGTCGAAAGAATTATAAGCGTAATATGTCTCGTAATTATAGCCGCGTCGTATTTTGTATACAGGGACTTTAATTCGGTACTTCTTGCGGTGGTACAGATGTTTATATCCGAGCGCGCAATAAATACCATTATGCGCGATACGCGGCACGCGATAGAAGTGAAAATTGTTACAAAACATCCCGACGCCATACGTGAGGACATAATCAGGACGTTGCGCCACGGTGCTACGCTCATTGAAAGTAAAGGCATGTATACGGGCGAGGATAATTCGATTATAATATCGGTGCTTAACGTCGGTCAACTTTCCGAACTTTTCAACGTCTTAAAAAAATATCCCGATACCTTTGTATATTACACCGAAGTTCACGGGGTAAGGGGTAATTTCAGATGGCTTAAAGACGAAGAAGTAAAATAACTTTATTTGCATCAGCAAAAAGTTATTGGAAAAAAATTATAGATACAAACGTAAATTTATTAAAGGGGCAATAAAAAAATATGAGTACTTACTTAAAAGACAATTTTTTGCTAAAAAATAAAACGGCGGAACGTCTTTATAACGATTATGCTTTGAATATGCCGATTTTCGATTATCACTGTCATCTTCCCGAAAAGCAGATACTTGAAAATCTGCCGTTCAATAATATTTTCGAGATCTGGCTCAAAGGCGACCATTACAAATGGCGTCTTATGAGAAATTACGGAATTGACGAAGAATATATTACCGGAAACAAAAGCGATAAGGAAAAATTCCTTACTTACTGCAAAGTTTTGGGAACGGCTTTCGGCAATCCGCTTTATCACTGGTCGCAAGTGGAGTTAAAGGAGTTTTTTAACTGCGAACTTGAAATCAACGAAGAAAATGCCGAAGATATATGGAACTGGTGTAACGAGTTTATAAAACTGAATAACATAACGCCGAGAAGTCTTATAGAAAAATCAAACGTAAAATATATTTTCACTACAAACGAAGTTTTCGACGATACCGAAACTTTTATCAAGATTGCCCAAAAAGGATATAAATTCAAAGTAATACCCGCATTCCGTGCGGATAAGATAATGAATATAGAGGCGGATAAATATAACGACTTTGTAGGACTTTTAGAGAATAAGACTTTTCCCGTCAAGAATCTTAGTGGCCTTGAAAATGCGCTTGAAGCGCGGCTTAAAGAATTTATCAAGGTAGGAACCTGCGCCAGCGACATAGCCCTTGAACGCGTTTGTCCGATTGCGGATAAGACTCAGGCGGAGAATGTATTTGCAAAAAGGCGGTCAGGTGAAAACATAAGTACGGAAGAGGCGGAAATTTTCAAAGGATATCTGACTTATTTTTTGATGAAACTGTATAAAAAATACGACATAAGATGCGAACTTCACGTCGGGGCAATGCGTAACAACAATACCGAAATGCTTAACAAACTCGGACTTGATACGGGATTTGACAGCATATCGGAAGATAACAGCATACGTCTTATGTCCAGATTGTTTGACAGGCTGAACAACGAAAACGCACTCCCGAAAACAATAGTATTCAATCTTAATCCCAAGATGAATACGGAAATCATGACCTTAATCGGCAGTTTTCAGAGTCCTGGGGCAAAAGGGAAAATGCAGTACGGTCCGGCGTGGTGGTTCTTAGATAATAAGGTGGGAATGGAAAAACACCTTGAAGATCTGACCGCAACCGGGCACATAGCGGCATTTATAGGCATGCTTACCGACAGCCGCTCGCCGTTATCGCATCCCAGACATCATTATTTCAGAAGAATACTGTGTAACTATCTCGGAAAGATGATGGAAGAGGGCGAAATGACAAAGGACGAAAAACTTGTCGGTAAAGTGATAGAAGATATTTGTTACAACAATGCAATAAATTATTTCGGAGTTAAATAAAATGGATAAAGTAATACCTGTTGTAGTAATTAAAGAACTTTCGGAAACCGTACCCACAATGAAAGCGTTAAGGGACGGCGGAATCAATTGCGCGGAAATAACTTTCCGCACCGCTTGCGCGGAAGATGCGATAAAAGAGGCGGTAAAAGCCTTCCCCGATATGAATGTCGGCGCGGGCACTGTTATAAATCGCGAGCAGGCGGAAAAAGCGGTAAAAGCGGGCGCCAAATTCATAGTTTCTCCCGGACTTTCGGAAAGCGTCGCCGAGTTTTGTAAAGAAAAGGGAATTACATATTATCCCGGTTGCGTTACGCCTACCGAAATCATGCGGGCGATAGAACTTGGCATTACCGTCGTTAAATTTTTCCCTGCTAACGTATACGGCGGACTTAAAGCGTTAAAAGCGCTGTCGGCACCATTCCCGCAGATTAAGTTTATACCGACAGGCGGGGTGGATCTTACTAATCTTAAAGAATTCGTTGATTTCGATAAGGTATACGCGGTCGGCGGAAGTTTTATGATGAAAGGCGATATTGTAAATAACTGCAAGGAGATAAATAAATTGTTATGAGTGATAAGAAAGTTATAACTTTCGGCGAACTGATGTTAAGATTAGCGCCCGAAAATTATTTAAGATTTGTTCAGAGCGAAAAATATGAAGCGACGTTCGGCGGCGCGGAAGCCAACGTTGGGGTAAGCCTTGCGAACTACGGCGTAGACGTTTCTTTCGTTACCAAACTTCCCGAACACGAGATAGGACAGGCTGCGGTAAACAGTTTAAGAAAATTCGGCGTCAATACCGATAATATAGTCCGCGGCGGCGACAGAGTGGGTATTTACTATTGTGAAAAAGGCGCAAGTCAGAGACCGAGCAAGGTTATTTACGACAGAGCGGGAAGTGCGATAGCAACCGCTAAACCGTCAGATTTTAAATGGGCGAGCATATTTAAAGGCATTGACTGGTTCCACTTTACGGGAATTACTCCCGCCCTTTCAGACAGCATGGCAAAGATATGTCTTGCCGCTGTTAAAGAAGCCAAAAAACGCGGCATAACCGTATCTTGCGACCTGAATTTCAGGAAGAAACTTTGGAGCAAGGAAAAAGCGGGCGAGGTAATGGGCGAACTTTGTAATTATATAGATTACTGCATAGCCAACGAGGAGGACGCTAAGGACGTATTCGGTATAGAGGCTGACAACAGCGATATAAACAGCGGAAAACTCGACAGGGAAGGATATATTTCGGTAGCGAGAAAACTGACAGAAAGATTTAATTTCAAAGGCGTAGCAATAACTCTTCGTGAAAGTCTTTCCGCGAACGACAATAATTGGAGCGGTATGCTTTATATGAACGGTAACGCGGTTTTCTCGAAAAAATACAGTATGCATATTGTAGACAGAGTAGGAGGCGGAGACAGTTTCGGCGGCGGACTCATATATTCGCTCTTAAACGGATACGACGCTCAGAAAGCCATAGATTTTGCCGTCGCTGCAAGTTGCCTGAAACATAGTATTGAGGGCGATTACAATATGGTATCCGTTAAAGAAGTGGAAACGCTTGCAGGCGGCAAC
>CALWBJ010000184.1 GCA_944376035.1 uncultured Clostridia bacterium
AATATACACATAAATGCTTGACAATATATATTATTGAGCGTATAATCGAAGAAAAAACGCTGAGGTGAACGTTATGGATAAAAAATCGATTAAAAAGGTTGTGCTTGCATATTCGGGAGGACTTGACACTTCTATAATAATCCCGTGGCTTAAAGAAAACTATAATAATTGCGAAGTAATAGCGGTATCGGGAGACGTCGGTCAGGCGGACGAACTTGAAGGGCTTGAAGAAAAGGCGTTAAAGACGGGGGCGTCCAAACTTTACATAGAAGATCTTACAGACGAATTTGTCGAAGATTATATTATTCCTACCGTTAAGGCAGGTGCTAAATACGAAGAATATATGCTCGGAACGTCTTTTGCGCGTCCGCTTCTTGCAAAAAGGATAGTGGAAATCGCGATTAAAGAAGGGGCAGACGCAATATGCCACGGCTGTACGGGTAAAGGAAACGACCAGGTGCGGTTTGAACTTGCAATAAAAGCGTTCGCGCCCGATATGCCGATAATTGCTCCTTGGCGCGAATGGGACATCAAGAGCCGTGAAGAGGAGATAGAATACGCCGAAAAACATAACGTACCTTTGAAGATAAACCGTGAAACCAATTACAGCAAGGATAAAAACCTTTGGCATCTTTCTCATGAAGGAATGGACCTTGAAGACGCGGGTAACGAGCCGCAGTACGAGAAAAAAGGATTTCTCGAAATGGGCGTATCGCCGATAGCGGCGCCCGATAAGCCCACTTACATAACGCTTGAATTTGAAAAGGGCGTACCGGTTGCACTGAACGACAAGAAGATGAGTCAGAAAGAGATTGTTCTCGAACTCAACAAGATAGGCGGAGCGAACGGTATAGGTTTGCTTGACATAGTTGAAAACAGGCTTGTGGGAATGAAATGCCGCGGCGTTTATGAAACTCCCGGCGGAGCGATACTGTATTTTGCGCACAACTATCTCGAAACCCTTTGCCTTGATAAGATGACGGCGCATAAAAAACAAGAACTTGCGGTAACTTTTGCAGACCTTGTATACAACGGTCAGTGGTTTACGCCTTTACGCGAAGCGCTTTCCGCGTTTGTGGATAAAACTCAGGAACGCGTTACAGGTAAAGTAAAAATCAAACTTTATAAAGGAAATATGATCAAAGCGGGCGCGTGGAGCGATTATTCTCTTTACTCTGAGGAAATAGCCACTTTCGGTGAAGATCACGTATTTAATCAGGCTGACGCCACAGGATTTATAAACCTTTTCGGTCTGCCGATTAAAGTACAGGCGCAGGTAGACGCCAAACTTAAAAAATAATTTTACGAGTGCGTAATAAATTATTATCAAAACTAAACTAAAATAAAAGGATAAAAAATCAATCCGCTCATTACCTGCCGTTGCGGGTAATGAGCGGATTGACGGATATTAAAAAGAAATCCCGAAAGGCAATAAAACATGCTGTTTAAAAATTTTAACTGATTTTACTGCACGTAAAGGGAAAACGTATAAAGGATATAAGATGGCTAAAATGTGGGCGGGGAGGACGGACGGCGCACTTAATAAAGAAGCGGACGATTTCAATTCCTCCATAAGTTTCGATAAAAAAATGTATAAAGAGGATATTTGCGGCTCGATTGCGCACGCGGCAATGCTCGCCGCGAAGGGCATAATCGGTAAAGAGGACGCAGATAAAATTACTAGCGGGCTGGAAAGTATATTTTCGGATATAGAGAATGGCGCGCTTGAAATTTCTTCGGACGCAGAAGATATACATATGTTTATCGAGGCAGAACTTATAAAAAGAATAGGCGATGCGGGTAAAAAACTTCATACTGCAAGAAGCCGTAACGACCAGGTAGCGCTTGATTTAAGAATGTATCTTAAAGAAAAGTGTAAAATTATATCGGGACTAATTTATAATCTTCTGAATGTCATTGCGGATAAAGCCGAAGAAAACGTGGGCGTTATAATGCCGGGATATACTCATTTGCAGCGTGCTCAACCCATATTGTTTTCACACCATATGCTTGCATATGCCGAGATGTTTAAGCGCGACCTTTCAAGACTGAAAGACGCATATAAGCGCATGAACGTAAGTCCGCTCGGAAGTTGCGCGCTTGCCGGAACGACATACGATACGGACAGGGAGATGGTTGCGGTAAAACTCGGTTTTGACGGCGTTTGTTCAAACAGTATGGACGGAGTTTCCGACCGCGACTTCTGCGCCGAACTGCTCTCGGTGTTCTCCATTATAATGATGCACCTTTCCCGCTTTTCGGAAGAGATAATAATATGGACTAGTTGGGAATTTCGTTTTATGGAACTGTCCGATGATTTTACCACCGGGTCAAGTATAATGCCTCAGAAAAAAAATTCGGATATGGCAGAACTTATCCGAGGCAAGACAGGCAGGGTATACGGAGATTTAATGGGAATACTTACCGTACTCAAAGGTTTGCCGCTCGCTTACAATAAAGACATGCAGGAAGATAAAGAAGGCGTGTTTGACGGCGCGGAAACGGTTGAAAAAAGTCTCGCGGTATTCGCGCCCATGCTTGCAGGCGCGAAAGTGCTTTCAGAAAACATGTACGAGGCGGCAAAAAAAGGTTTTATCAACGCCACGGATATGGCTGATTATCTTACTAAGAAAGGTATGCCTTTCAGAACGGCGTATAAAACGGTAGGGGAAATTGTAGGTAAATGCGTAAAAGAGGGCAAGACTCTCGAAGATATCTCATTAGATGAGTATAAGTCGATAAGTTCCCTTTTCGAAGAAGATATATATAACGCCATTTCTCTCGAAACATGTGTTGAAAAGAGAATATCGCAAGGCGGTACAGGCAGTATATCGGTAAAAAAACAGTTGAGTGAATTAAGAAAGTATCTGAAAAATGAAAAAGGTGTTTAAAGTATTTATAGACGGCAAAGCGGGAACAACAGGTCTTAAAATTTACGAGCGGTTGAGCGAAAGGGAAGACGTTTCCCTTATAACTTTAAGTGAAGAGGAGCGCAAAAGCGACAAGGCGCGTTCGGAAGCCATAAATAACAGCGACGTAACATTTTTGTGTCTTCCCGACGACGCTGCAAGACAATCAGTATCGTTTGTAAAAAATCCCGATACGGTTATAATCGACGCGTCGACGGCGCACAGAACCGAAGAAGGGTGGCTGTACGGTTTTCCCGAAATTTATAAAGATTTTGAAAAAAAAGTTAAAAGCGCTAAGAGAATATGTGTACCCGGCTGTCATGCGAGCGGATTTATCGCACTTATCAAACCGCTTACCGACAACGATATTATAGATGAAAATGCAGGTCTTTGCTGTACTTCGGTAACGGGTTACAGCGGCGGCGGAAAAAAGATGATAGCCGAATACGAAGGGGAAGACAGAAGTAAACTTTTAGATTTTCCCCGTCAGTACGGATTAAACCAGTCGCATAAACATCTTAAAGAGATGACGAAAATCTGTAATCTGAAAACCGCGCCCGCATTTTCTCCCATTGTCGCTCCGTTTTACAGCGGAATGGAAGTAACAGTCCCCGTATTTATTAAAGATATTAAAAACGGAGCGGGAAAAGAAGATATAGAAAAAATTTATTCGGATTTATACTGCGGCAAAATCGTAAGTTATTCTTGCGATAACGAAAACGGATTTCTGTCGGCAGGTAAACTTACCGGTAAAGACTCGATGGAAATTTCCGTTTTCGGAAATGAAGAAAGGATTCTTCTTTCGGCAAGGTACGATAATTTAGGCAAAGGCGCTTCGGGTGCGGCGATAGAGTGTTTTAACTATGTAACAGGCAAAAATCCCGAAACGGGACTGGTACTTTAACCGTTAAAAATTACACCTTATAAAAATCAATAACAAACGATAATAATTAACAATGCTACAACTGCATAAACAAAATATTTGCATGCAGTTTATTTTTAACAATAACATACGTTTAAAATTCAAGGAGAAAGAGATGCGGATCATAGAGGGCGGTGTTTGCGCCGCAAAAGGGTTTACGGCAAACGGGATACATTGCGGAATCAGGAAAAACAAATTAAAGCGCGACCTTTCGCTTATATACAGCGAAGTTCCCGCCGCTGCCGCGGCGGTGTATACGCAAAATCTCGTTAAGGGAGCGCCTCTTATAGTTACCAAAGAACACATATCCGACGGAAAGGCGCAGGCGATTATATGTAACAGCGGTAACGCCAATACCTGTAACGCAAACGGCATAGAAATAGCCTCAAAAACCTGCGAACTGCTGGCAGAGCAACTCAAAATAAAGGCGGAAGACGTTGTGGTTGCTTCCACGGGCGTTATAGGTCAGCCGCTCGATATTACTCCTATAAAAAAAGGTATAGAAAGCCTTGTGTCGGGACTCGGGAAATTCAGCGAATATGCCGAAGAAGGGATAATGACAACCGACACAAAGCGTAAATCCGTCGCGGTATCTTTTGAAATAGACGGTAAAGAGTGCAAAATAGGCGGTATTGCCAAGGGTTCGGGCATGATTCACCCGAATATGGCAACTATGCTTGTATTTATAACTACCGACTGCTCAATATCTTCCGCTATGCTGAAAAAAGCGCTTTCAACCGATATAAAATCCACTTTCAATATGATAAGTATTGACGGTGATACTTCTACAAACGATATGGTAACGGTACTTGCGAACGGACTTGCGGGGAATAAAGAAATTACCGACGACGGCGAAAATTTTTCTGTATTTATGAAGGCGTTAAATACCGTTACGGTGGCTTTATGCCGAATGATAGCGGGCGACGGCGAAGGCGCTACCAAACTTCTCGAATGTTCGGTAACGGGTGCGGACAGCGACAAGACCGCAAAGACGGTTGCAAAGTCGGTGATATGTTCCTCGCTTACAAAAGCGGCGATGTTCGGCGCGGACGCCAACTGGGGCAGGGTGCTTTGCGCCATAGGTTACAGCGGTGCAGACGTGGACGTAAATAAAATAGACGTTGATTTTGTATCTGCTAAGGGAAGTATAGCCGTTTGCAGGAGCGGCGCGGGAGTTGATTTTTCCGAAGAAAAAGCCAAAGAGATACTTTCAGAAAAGGAAATTACCATAGCGGTGAATCTTAACAGCGGCAACTTCTCTTCTGCCGCCTGGGGGTGCGACTTAACGTACGATTACGTAAAAATCAACGGCGATTACCGAACCTGATAAGCGTGGAGAGCGGTATCAAATGCTCTTTTAAATTTCTTTATCGGTAAGAATTTTAGAGAAGTATAGATTCTGACTTAACTTATTAAATAAAGAAAAAAGAAAACATGAAAACAAACTAAAAATAACAAAAAATAAAAACAAACTAAAAATATCTAAAAATAAATAATTGTAATTTATTACAGGCGAGGCAAATATGAATATTTCCAATCCCGAACGTGCGAGCGTACTTGTTCACGCTCTGCCGTACATAAAAAAATACAGCGGCAAAATAGTCGTTATAAAATACGGCGGCAACGCCATGATCGATGAAAATCTCAAAAGTTCGGTCATGAAAGATATAGTGCTTTTAGCGCTTATAGGCGTAAAGGTTGTGCTTGTGCACGGCGGCGGACCGGAAATAAACGAGACGCTTGAAAAACTCGGGAAACAGTCGGTATTTAAAAACGGACTGCGCGTTACCGATAAAGAGACGGTAGACGTAGTGCAGATGGTTCTCGCCGGTAAAGTTAATAAGAGCCTTGTCAATCTTATAGGTGTTAAGGGCGGCAAAGCGATAGGTCTATCGGGAATTGACGGACATATGCTTAAAGCAAAAATAAAAAACAGTGAGTTAGGCTATGTCGGAGAAATAACCAAAGTGAATGCGGCGCCCATAATAGACGTTCTTGAAAAAGGATATATTCCCGTAGTTTCCACCGTTGCCTGCGATGAGGAAGGCAATGTTTATAACGTCAACGCCGATACGGCGGCGGCAAAAATCGCGGGAGAACTTAAAGCCGAAAGCCTTATATCTATGACCGATATAAGCGGAATACTTCGCGATAAGTCAGACCCGTCCACACTTATTTCCAAAATAAGCGTATCGGAAGCGCCGTCGCTTATAGAGAGCGGTGTTATAGCGGGCGGAATGATTCCAAAAACAGAGTGCTGTGTAAATGCCGTAAAGTGGGGAGTAAAGAGAGTATTTATAATAGACGGACGCGTTCCTCACTCTATTATTATAGAAATGCTTACCGATGAAGGTATCGGCACCATGTTCGAAAATTAAGAAATAAGAATTATAATATCCGAAAATTAAGAAAAATATAATGTACAATGTTCAAAGCCCAAGGAGAATCGGAATGAACCTTTTTGATGCGGATAAGAAATACATAGCGAATACATACGCGCGGTTTCCCGTGCAGATAGTTAAAGGCAAGGGTTCGCTGTGTTACGGAGCGGACGGAAAAGAATATATTGATTGCGGCGCCGGTATAGCGGTAAACACTTTCGGATTTTGCGACGAAGAGTGGATAAAAGCGGTAACCGGGCAGATAAATTCATTCCAGCACACTTCAAATCTTTACTATACCGAACCGTGCGTTCGGCTTGCCGAGATGCTTTGCGAAAAGACGGGAATGAAAAAAATCTTTTTTTCCAATTCGGGAGCGGAGGCTAACGAATGTGCGATTAAAACGGCGAGAAAGTACGCCGAAGAAAAGAAAGGCGGAAAATATTTTTATATAGTAACTTTGAAAAACAGTTTTCACGGCAGAACTATAACCACGCTCGCCGCTACGGGACAGGATGTTTTTCATAAGGATTTTTTGCCTCTTACCGAAGGATTTATTTACGCCGCTGCAAACGACCTTGACGACGTAAAGAAAAAAATTTCCGAATACAAGGTTGCGGCAGTAATGATTGAGACCGTACAGGGCGAAGGCGGCGTAAACGCGCTGGACGAGAGTTTTGTCAAAGGTCTTTCGGAATATCTTAAAGAAAAAGATATTCTTTTGATATGCGACGAGGTGCAGACGGGTAACGGCAGGACAGGTAAACTTTACGGATATATGAATTACGGTATTGAACCCGATATAGTTTCGACCGCAAAAGGTCTCGGCGGCGGTTTGCCGCTCGGCGCGACAATGTTTAACGAAAAAACAGAAAACGTATTAAAAGCGGGCATGCACGGCTCTACTTTCGGCGGGAATCCGATATCCTGCGCGGGGGCGCTATGTATACTTAAAAGAATCGACGATAATCTTTTAAAAGAAGTCAATAAAAAATCCGAATATATTTTTAATCAGTTAAAAAATAGCGAAGGAATAAAAAGCGTTACGGGCAAAGGTCTTATGCTCGGTGTGGAAACGGTTGCCCCCGCGGGAACGGTGGTTAAAAAATGTCTTGAAGAAGGGGTAATGTTCCTTACCGCAAAGAATAAAGTCAGATTACTTCCCGCGCTGAACATTCCCGAAGCGCTTTTGGAAAAAGCAATAAAAATCTTAAAAAAAGTCTGTAAAGAAACGGCGGAGGAAACGGTATGATAAACTTAAAAGGGAAAGATTTTCTTAAACTTCTAGATTTTAAAAGCGAAGAGATAGAATATCTTATCGATTTGGCTGCGGATTTTAAGAAGAAAAAGAAAGAGGGTATAGCGCACCGTATACATGAGGGAAAAAACATTGCGCTTATATTTGAAAAAACGAGCACAAGAACCCGTTGCGCGTTCGAGGTGGCGGCGCACGACCTCGGAATGAACGCGACGTATCTCGACCCGTCCGGCTCGCAGATAGGAAAAAAAGAAAGTATCGCGGATACCGCGAGAGTGCTTTCGTCTATGTTTGACGGGATCGAATACCGCGGTTTCGGTCAGGAAATAGTGGAAAAACTTGCCTATTATTCCTCAGTGCCCGTCTGGAACGGACTTACAAACGAATTTCACCCCACTCAGATACTTGCGGATTTTCTTACCATAAAGGAAAAATTCGGAAAGTTAAAAGGTATAAATTTAGTATATATGGGTGACGCTCGGTTTAATATGGGAAATTCTCTTATGGTAGGTTGCGCTAAAATGGGAATGAATTTTACCGCTTGCGCGCCCGAAAAATTTTTCCCCGACAAAGCGCTTATTAAGGAGTGTCAGAGCATAGCCGAAAAGACGGGCGCCGAACTTAAATTCATAAGCGATGTAAAAACCGCTTTAAAAGGTGCGGACGTTGTTTATACCGATATATGGGTTTCAATGGGCGAGCCCGAAGAGGTTTGGGCGGAAAGGATAAAAGAACTTTCACCTTATGAAGTTAATTCGGGAGTGATGGCACTTGCTAAAAAAACGGCGGTATTTATGCACTGTCTGCCTTCCTATCATGATCTTAATACCACAATCGGCAAAGCGATGGGAGAAAAATTCGGCAGAAAGAATATGGAAGTTACAGACGAAGTTTTCGAAAGCGAGCAGTCGGTAGTCTTCGAAGAAGCGGAAAACCGCATGCATACTATAAAAGCGGTTATGGCAGCGACACTGTAAGTTTTTCCGCCGCCTGATAAATTCAGACGGCGGAGCATTATATAAACAGGCTATTTATTAAATATTAAATAAGCATCGGAATAAACCACAACCATACTAACCGATACAAGTTTAAAAATATAAAGAGTGAATATTATGGCTAAAAACAAAAGTATAAAAAAAGTTCTTGTAATAGGTTCGGGACCTATAATTATAGGTCAGGCGGCGGAATTTGATTATGCGGGCGCACAGGCTTGCCGCGTATTGAAAGAGGAAAACATCGAAGTCGTACTTGTAAATTCCAATCCCGCTACAATTATGACCGATAAGCACCTTGCCGACAGGATATATCTTGAACCGCTCACGTTAAAGACGGTTGAAAGAATAATCGAGAAAGAACGTCCTGACGGACTGCTGGCAGGGCTCGGCGGGCAGACGGGACTTACTTTGGCAATGCAACTTTCCGAAGCGGGAATACTCGATAAATACGGCGTGAAACTTCTCGGAACTGACGTTAACGCCATTAAAAAAGCCGAAGACAGGGAACTTTTTAACGATACAATGCGTAGAATCGGTCAGCCCGTTGTTCCTTCTGATATAACTCATACGGTTGACGGGGCCCTTAAAATCGCAGAGAAAATAGGATACCCTATAATTGTCCGTCCCGCGTTTACCTTAGGGGGTACCGGGGGCGGAATTGCGGATGACGCCGAACAACTTAAAGTTATAGCAAAAAACGGTCTTGATAATTCACCCATAAAACAGATTCTTGTTGAAAAGTGTATATCGGGATGGAAAGAAATAGAGTTTGAAACCATGCGCGACGCGCTCGGAAACAGCGTTATTGTGTGCTCTATGGAAAACGTCGATCCCGTAGGAATACATACGGGCGATTCTATTGTAGCCGCTCCCGCGCTTTCTTTAAGCGAAAAAGAACTTTCAATGTTAAAGAAAGCCTCGCTTGATATAGTTAAAGCGATAGGTATTATAGGCGGATGCAACTGTCAGTTTGCGCTTAAACCGGACGGAAGTGAATATGCGGTTATCGAAGTAAACCCCAGGGTTTCCCGTTCTTCCGCACTTGCAAGTAAAGCAACAGGTTATCCGATAGCAAAAGTAACGGCACGACTCGCTTTGGGATATAATCTTGAAGACATAAAGAATCCCGAGACGGGAGACAGTCTGAAAGGATTCGAGCCTAAAGTAGATTATATTGTGGTAAAATTCCCTAAATGGCCGTTTGATAAATTTGCGGGTGCAAGCAGAAAACTCGGTACACAGATGAAAGCGACGGGGGAAGTAATGTCCATAGCGCCCACTTTCGAGCAGGCACTTATGAAAGCGGTGAGGGGAGCGGAGATAAATCTCGATACGCTTAACGCCGCGCCTGTAAACGATAAGCCTTTGACCGAAAGACTCAAAGATCAGGATGACAGAAGGATTTTCACTGTCTTTG
>CALWBJ010000185.1 GCA_944376035.1 uncultured Clostridia bacterium
CCAGTCTCGCCTGGTCGATATCGGTTACAACCATTAAAGAAGGTTTCCTGTCGCAGTGTATGCCGTAATCTACCGCGCCGAGTCCCATAGGTCCTACGCCTGCAAGTATGGCTACCGCGCCGCCTTCTTTTATTCCCATTATGTGGCTGTGCGTTTCGTAATGAGAATGATAATTTTCGTGATAACCCGCTATGATGCAGGATACCGGCTCTGCAAGAGAAGCCTTAAAATAACTGTCGCCTTCGTAAGGAATAAGACAGTCTGTCTCCATTACTTCGTTAGGTATGATTACGTATGTAGCGTCGCCGCCGATATTACAGTATGAATAACCGGGAGCATAAGGAGAACCCTTATAGTTCATCGCGGGCTGAATTCCGAACTTGCTTCCCGCTTTGAATTTATGCGCCCATTTAGCGCCTACCTTGATTATATCGCCGCAGAATTCATGACCGATGATAACAGGATGTTCCGCTATATCTTCCGGAACCCTCTTGTGGTCTTTTCCCTGCATAGCCGCTTTGTAACTCGACATACATATACTGTCGGATACTACGCGCGCAAGTATCTCGTCATCTTTGATCTCGGGCAATTCGAACTCTTCAAGACGAAGGTCGCCTTTCCCGTACAGTCTTACCGCTTTGGTTTTCATTTCTGTTTATCCTCCCGAAAACTTCTTTTAGTTTTGTACTGCTGTTTGTTTATCCTTTCATTTTACAGGAATTTTCTTATATTTCCCATAATATCCGATTATAATCGGTTATATTATACCATATATATTTAAATTTGCAACACATTAAGATAAAGTTGCAAAATTATACAATTTATGATAAAATATAATCAAAAATAATCATAAATAATCATCAACTTTTATTCGGAAAGAAAAAGGAGAGAATTATGCTTACCCTTGAAAGACAGGAAGAAATACTCGAAATAATCAATAAACGAAAGTCGGTTACGGTTGAAGAACTTGCGGGAGAACTGTTTGTAAGCGGCGCTACTATCAGGCGGGACTTAAAAACAATGGAAAAGCAAGGTCTTTTAATCCGTTCGCACGGCGGCGCTATGCCCTTTAAATCCAGCGCGGAAGAATCGGCGTTTGCAATACGCGAGCAGGAAAATACCGCAGCAAAACGCAAAATAGCCTCCCTAACGCTGCGGCTTATAAAAAACGGCCACTCTCTGTTCGTCGATTCTAGCAGTACGACCGGTTTTGTCGTACCCAAACTTAATGATTTTACTTATCTCTCCGTTACTACGACGGGAATAAGGAACGCCATTCTTCTTTCGCAGACAAACAGCGTTAAGATTTACGTTGCGGGCGGACTCGTGGAAAATCATTCAAATTCAATCACGGGTACCGACACCATGGATTATATTTCAAGAATACACGCCGACCTCGCGCTCCTTTCCTGCATGGGCGTCAGTCTGGAATCGGGATTTACCGACGCAAGTATAGAACAGACCAAACTCAAACAGCAGATGCGTAAAAATTCCAAAAAAGTCGCAATGCTTTGCGACAGCACAAAATTCGGCAAGACTTTTATGTGTACCGATTTTAACTTCGAGGATATAGATTATCTTATAACGGAAAAAACCCCGCCCATAGAGTTTGTTGAACGCATCGCGCGCACAGACTGTAAACTTATTACCCCCGAAAACACCGAGTTTTAGATTTATAAGGTAAGTTTCTGATTAAGATTAAATCTTCTCTGAACTATTTCTGATATAAAAAATACAAATGATAGCAACTCGAGCGCCGACGGAATTTTCCGTCGGCGCTCGCCCCATTTTCTTAAATATACTAAATATATTATACTATATAATAATTTTTACATATTATTTATCATAATAGTATGATAATAGTATAAACCTAAAAGTTTATAAACAAATAGCCGTTATTTCAACACGATTTTATTTACATTCTGTTAAAATCCCGCATCGCCTGCAATCTTACCTCTTCAAGCGTTCGGTATACGAGACTTAATTTTTTATTATCGTTTACAAGCGCTCTGCATTCCTTTTCATATATTTTGCTTTCAGAAAAATTCTCCTCATATACGAAATCTACATAACAGCAATGACACCAGTGATTGCGTTTTTCGCTCATTTTAAATAAAAATTCGTAATCTTCGTGGGAGATATATGCATCGCCGTCTTTAAAATCAAGATTTTTGAGGTTCTCTATCGTTTCTCCGAGCGTCCACTTTCTTATTTCCTCAAAATTTCTTTTCATATCCCCTTTACGCATTGCGGCATAAATCATTTTTATATCGTGTTCTATTATCTGACAATACATAATAGTTTCACCGACTAAAAAGTGAAATCTTTCAAGAGTCATAATTTTCCCCTCATTTTAAAACAAAACCGCGCTCGTGCAAAATTACCGTTTATCGCCGAGCGCGGTTTAAAAGAGCAAACTATTTTACCGAGCGGCGATATTTTTCCGCTTCCCAGTTATTGATAAAATCAACTTCTTTTTCGTTCATTTTAGAAACGGTGAGTCCCGCTTTTTTAACGGCCGTAACAACAAAAACATAAGCCGCAAG
>CALWBJ010000186.1 GCA_944376035.1 uncultured Clostridia bacterium
GGTACGCTCCTTTTCGTCGGCGAGAGATCTCGTATTTAACATCGCGGGAATTGAACAGCCGAATCCCATTATCATGTGCATGAACGCCCTGCCCGAAGGACCGAACCGACGTAATATTCTGTCAAGTATAAATGCGATCCTTGCCATGTAGCCGCTGTCTTCGAGTATGGAAAAGAATAAAAACAGCGTAAGTATCTGCGGCAAAAACGAAAGCACCGAGAAAAGTCCGCCGAGTATTCCGTCCGATATCAGTCCAGAAACCCATTCGGGAGAACCCGTAAGCCAACCCGCAACAATCTCACCTATCGATGAAGTTAAAAGTTCAAGAAGATTTGCAAAAATAACTCCCGGTGAATAAACCACTCCGTCATAGACACACGCAAGCAGGGACACCCCGAAGTTTATAGGCTCGCCCTCGGCGTTAAGTAGATTGAGACTTTCAAGCGACGGAAGATTGAAAATCGAACCCAGCCAAAGGAAATTTTCACTGAACGTCAAATGAAATATAGCGAGAAGAACTACTAAGAATATGGGTATGCCCCAAATTCTGCTTGTCAGAATCTTATCGGCCTTATCGGATTTTGTCTGAACAAATTTGTCCTTATTTTTCTTTTTCACAACGGGAGAAAAATTCTTTGAAATGTATTTATATCTCCCGTCCGCCACAAAGGCTTCGAAATCCGTGCCGAAAACATCGTCGGAAAAAGTCTTTTTAAATTCTTCAACCATTGAAAGGGTGTCTTTATGTGCCGCCGCTTCAATTTCATCACTCTCAACAAGTTTTATGGCATGAAAAAGCGGATTATCTACTCCTTGTCCCGAAAGCGCTATTTTTATATCACCTATTAAGTGTTTAAGCGCGGAGTTTTCAAGCACGGTTACGCCGCTTCTCTTTTTTTCACTTGCCTCAAACGCCCTGTTCATGAGTTCATCAAGCCCCTGGCCTTTCAGCGCGGAAATTTTGACTACCGGAAGCCCCAGACGCTTTTCAAGTTCTTTTTCGTCTATCCTGTCGCCCGCCTTTTCTACCGCGTCCATCATATTGAGAGCGATAATAAGCGGAACGTCGATTTCCATAAGTTGAGTTGTCAGATAAAGATTTCTTTCAAGGTTTGTCGCATCTACTATGTTTACTACGCAATCGGGTTTCTCGTCAAGTATGTAGTTTCTCGCAATTACTTCTTCGGGCGTATATGGCGAAAGCGAATAAATTCCGGGTAAATCTACTATCGATATGGGTTCGATACATTTTTTATAAACGCCCTCGCGCTTATCTACCGTAACACCCGGCCAGTTGCCGACATGAGCGGTCGAACCTGTCAGATTATTGAAAAGCGTGGTCTTTCCGCAGTTGGGATTGCCCGCAAGCGCAAATCTTTTCATATACTTACCTCCATGTTGACACACGCCGCTTCGGTCTTCCTTAAAGTCAGTTCGTATCCGCGGACGGTTACCTCTATCGGGTCTCCGAGCGGCGCTTTTTTGCGAAGAAAGATTTCCGCGCCCGGAGTTATCCCCATGTCGAATAACCTGCGCTTTATCCTTCCTTCTCCACCGACGCTCTTTACAACGCCTCGCTCTCCTATGCCGAATTCGTTTAATGTCTTTTCCATATTCAGCAAAATTTCTCCTTTTATTTTTAATTGTAAAACAATATTGTTTTCGATTTTTTACAGCCGCATAGCCCTATTTATTACTTTCACGCGACAAATATCTTTGTCGCTATGCTTTTATCAAGCGCAATCCTTCCGTCTTTTATTTTAAGAATAACACTCCCCCCGCCCGACGAAAGTACAGTTAGACTGCCGCTCACAGTTATCCCGAGACTTTCAAGATGCTTTTTTGTCTTTTCATCTGCAAGAATCCTCACTACTTTAAGTTCGGTGTTAAACGGTGCTATAACTATCGGCATACTCTTATTCCTCCTGCTTGAAAATGTGAAACTTATTTCATCTTTTACGCCGTTATATTATCACTTTTATTCATGCATGTCAACTAAATGTGAAATATTTTTCATATTTTTTAAAAATTTTTTTACTTGCCTTTTTGATTTATTTGAGTTATAATGATTTTATTATGAAAAACGCTATACGCGAACCGCGGCAGAAGCGGTCTATAGAAAAGAAAAATAAGATTATAGAAGCAAGTTATAAACTTTTTTCGGAAGTAGGATATTACGGAACCAATACTGCCGAGATTGCAAAGTGTGCGGGTGTTTCTACCGGAATAGTATACGGTTATTTTCAGGATAAAAGGGATATTCTTATAAGCGTTCTGGACATATATATCCGAAATGTTTTTGACCCTATCTTAAAGATTTTAGATAACCTTCGCGCTCCCCTTAATTTTGAATTACTTGTTCCGCAGATTGTAGACGCCGTCATAAAAACTCACAAGAAAAACGCAAAAATTCACGAGGCGCTGCATTCTCTGACCCATACCGACGAGGCGGTAAACAAAGAGTTTATTTCGCTTGAAGACCGCATTACACTGCAAATTGCGGAAAAACTGAAAAAAATCGGGGTTGAAATAGAAAACCCTTTTGAAAAAATACATCTTGCCATGGATATAGTTCAGTCTTTTTCTCATGAATACGTTTTTGACAAACACGACTATATCGATTATATAGTTATGCGCGATATGGTTTGCCGTACTATAATAAATCTTTTTAATTAAAACGTTTCCTTTTATTTTTTAGTTTCACTTTTCAATTTATAAAATCATAAAAACTTAATTTTAATATTTTTTCTATAAAATACCCTGCCTCAGTCAAATTCATTGCGGCAGGAAATTTTTTATTATTTTCACAAACATTTGTTTGACATATTCTTATTAATGAGTTATAATAAAATAAAAAAGCGAACAAATGTTTGCCATTTATTACCAAATTATTTTTACTACGCTACTTTTCGGACTACGCTCGGCGGTCAAATTAAATCAATAATCAAAAATTCATTACGGTAAAAACCATGGAAGAAAAAAAACTGATAACTTTAATAAATGCGGCAAAATACGACGTTTCGTGTTCTTCGAGCGGTTCAAAGCGGCTTAACACGACAGGCGGGCTCGGAAACGCTTGTTTTTCGGGAATATGCCATTCTTTTTCGGCGGACGGAAGATGTATATCGCTTTTAAAAATACTTTTAAGCAACGATTGCGTGTACGACTGTGTATACTGCCAGAACCGCCGCTCAAACAGTATACCGCGAGAAACCGCCTCCCCCGATGAAATCTGCTCTCTCGTCATGAATTTTTACAGGCGCAATTATATCGAAGGGCTTTTTCTTTCTTCCGCCGTCGTTAAAAGCCCCGATTACACCA
>CALWBJ010000187.1 GCA_944376035.1 uncultured Clostridia bacterium
GTACGCTCTTCGTTGACCATTCTCGCCATGGTAGTAAGACACACAAGAGCGGCTATAAGTATGAAGAATGCGGGAAAGATACTTGCTATTCCGCTTACTATACCGACGTCGTTATCATAATTATAATAGCCTGTATTGCTTTTTAAATCGAGTGCATAAGTAACAGGCTCTTTCAACGCGGCAAGTTCTTTCTCCGCCGCCGCAATCTGCGCCTCTCCGTTTTCAAGTTCTTTTCGTATTCCTTCAAGCGCGGATTCGGGAGTTCCCGACGCTATAAGGTCATAATACGCTTCCCAACCCGCGTCTAACTTTTCCCTGGTATCCGCTATTTCCGCCTCCGCGTCGTTTTTAATACCGTTATATCTCTCCGCCGCGCGTTCGCTTAAAAGTTCTTTTATGCTCTCAGACATTTCTTCGACATTCTCTTCGTATTTATCCGAAAAATAATCGCCCTCTACGTTAAGGTCAATTAAAATTTCATGATAAACTTCCGAATCGAACGCACCCTCGGATATATATATAAATCCCTTTATCCGCCCGTTTCCGATATCCGTGTTTCCGCGCTCGTAACTTATATATCGCGGAGACTGAACAATTCCTACTATCGTAAACGTGTCTCTGTTTATCTGCTCTTCGCCTTCAATCTTTATTGTCGAGCCGATGTCTTCTTCTTTAAATACCTTGGAATCCGCAAGACATTCCCCGTCATTTTCGGGCATTCTTCCGCTTACAAGTTTGGTAAGAGCAACTTTTTCGGTAACAGACATTATCGTATACGCCTCTTGCTCTCCGCCGTTTACGGTTGCCACCGCGTCTAATTTATAACTCCCTTCCGCGTTCTTCACTCCCGCCGCGGCAGAAAATGCACTAACGTCCTCCTCTGTAAGACCGTAAGAGGACATCAACTGCAAATCATACATGTTGAGTGAATTCAGATAATCGTTTCCGGTAGTGCGCATGGAAGGCTCGGCATTTCTCAGGCCTGTAAAGAACCCCATCCCGAGCGCAATTATCGCAAGTATGGCAAAAAACCTGCCCAGCGACGATTTCACAGAACGGAATAACATTTTATTTATGAATTTAAACATAGTTATCACCACTCTATATTCTGAACAGGCACAACGTCCTTATTTAATTCGGAAGATATTATTTGTCCGCTTCTCACTCTTATTATGTGATCCGCCATAGGACACAGAGCCTTGTTATGGGTTATTATTATAACCGTCGTTCCCGACTGACGGCATGTGTCCTGCAACAATTTGAGTATCGATTTTCCCGTATTGTAATCAAGCGCACCGGTAGGCTCGTCGCAAAGAAGCAGTTTGGGATTTTTAGCGATCGCCCTCGCTATCGCTACCCGCTGCTGCTCTCCGCCGGATAACTGCGCGGGAAAGTTATTCGCACGCTCCTTTAACCCGACCTTTTCGAGTATCTCGGCAGGATCAAAAGAATCCTTGCACAGTTGAGCGGCTATTTCCACATTCTCAAGCGCAGTAAGATTTGGTATAAGATTATAAAACTGAAAAACAAATCCTACGCTTCTTCTTCTGTATTCGGTAAGCCGGCGTTTGTCAAACAGAGATATTTCTTCCCCGTCAACAAATACTTTACCGCTTGTCAGACCGTCCATACCGCCCAATATATTTAAAAGCGTGGTCTTGCCCGCGCCCGATTCTCCCACTATCACGCACATCTCTCCTTTGCTTATGGTAAATGACGCGTCCGAGAGCGCGGTTACTGCTACATCTCCGGTCTTGTATCTTTTGCATACTTTGTCAAACACTATAAAATCTGACCCGTTGTCTTTCATTCTTTTTACCTCCGTTAAACTATAATCAGATAATACATAACCGAACACTTACAAACTGTTTACTTTTATCTTAACACTACTCTGCCGATAAACTTTTTTAACCCGCTTACTATTAGTTTTTTAACTAACTTACCTCCCGCTTGACTTTTTCTTTTTCCTGTGATATTATTATAACATCAGAATGTAGTTTTTGCAACACACAGTTTTTTGAAAATCGCTGTGTTTTCGACAAAACAAAACGATTTGTCGGATATACGACAATTTTGAAAAAATTTTTTTCGGAGTAAATCAGTATGGAAGAGAACAGAAGAATTAAAATTACCAAAAAACTTATTCACGACGCCTTTTTAGAACTTCTTGAAAGGCTTCCGCTCGAAAAAATCAGCGTTACCGATATCTGCAAAGGCGCAGACGTTAACCGTTCGACCTTTTACGCTTATTATAACGACGTCTCGGAACTTTTAAGAGAAATAGAAACAGATGTTTTAAATCAGATACCTATTTCTGTAGACTTGCCCGTAATTTATTCTGATAACGACGAATTTCTCAATCTTTTGGAAAAGTTTTTTGTTTATGTTATAGATAACGAAAGGCTTTTCAAAATACTAATTGTAAAATCCGACAACAGTAATTTCAATCAACGCCTTATCAAGATGATTATTAACAATTATCCTCAGGACAAAACGGGTAAGAATCCTCTTTTGGTTGAATACGGATATTATTACGCAATAAACGGCGTCATAGGTCTTTTAAGGGCGTGGATAACGCAAAAATTCCCCATTTCCCCAAGAAAATTTGCAAAAATCGTTCTGGGAATGTCTCTACGCGCAAACGAAATCGAAGATATGGATATAGAATAGTAAAAACAGGCTTTTATTATTTTATATTTGTTTTTCTCTTTTTTGGGTCTTCTGTTTTAACTCTCTCAAATACCGGAATTTAATCTATATCAAAAAACTTAATTTATATCAAAAGCGGCGTTTTGCACTTTGCAAAACGCCGCTTTTATTAACTGCTTTTTATTATATTTTTATCTTTATGTCGTTTAAATATTTATTTGCAATCTATAACCTGCCGTTTAAATCAACTAAATTTTTAGTATTACCTAAAGGGTAAACAATTACTTTTTATTATAACTCGTCTTTGCACATCTGTACATAACCGAGCGTTCTGAACCCTTCTTTTTCATACAACTTTCTCGCACCCGTGTTATCGGGGTCGATGTCAAGCCTGTAT
>CALWBJ010000188.1 GCA_944376035.1 uncultured Clostridia bacterium
TTAAAAGTGTTTTAAGACGTAGAATTGTTTTAAGTTTTTTATAATTTACAATTTACAATTTATAATTGATAATTTATAATTTTTTGCCGATAAATTGATTTACAGACAGAATTATCAAGCAAGTAAATTTTAATAAAAAATAGTTTTAACTAATTTAATCATAAAAGTAATCGTACAAAAAGGAGATAGGTATGGTAAGGAAAAAGAAATGCGTGGCTATGTTGCTGGCAGGGGGGCAAGGCAGCAGACTTTACGCGCTGACAAACAATATCGCGAAGCCCGCGGTTTCATTCGGCGGAAAATACAGGATAATAGATTTTCCGCTCTCTAACTGCGTAAATTCGGGGATAGACACTGTCGGGGTACTTACTCAGTATCAGCCGCTTGTCCTTAACGATTACATAGGTAACGGACAGCCGTGGGACCTTGACAGAGCGTTCGGAGGTGTGCATATACTTTCGCCTTATCAGGGTAAAAATTCTTCCGACTGGTATAAGGGTACGGCAAATGCAATATATCAGAATATGCATTTTATAAAACAGTTCAATCCCGATTATGTGCTTGTTCTTTCGGGCGACCACATATATAAAATGAATTATTCGACAATGCTCTATTATCATATATTATACGGGGCGGATTGCACGATAGCGGCGATAGAAGTTCCGCTTAAAGACGCAAGCCGTTTCGGTATACTTAATACGAGAGAGGACGGGAGCATTTACGAGTTTGAAGAAAAACCTAAAAAACCCAAATCCACGCTCGCGTCTATGGGAATATATATATTCGGCGCCGAAAAGTTGTATAAATATCTTGAAGAGGACAACAACGACGAAAATTCTTCTCACGATTTCGGTAAGAATGTTCTGCCGAGAATGCTCGGTTGCGGCGAGAAGATGATGGCGTATAAATTCGACGGGTACTGGAAAGACGTCGGGACGATAGAATCTTTATACGAAGCGAACATGGATTTACTTGGCGAAGTTCCTAAATTCGACGTGGCGGATACTTCGTGGAAAATACAGTCCAGGAGTCCGCTTGCTCCGCCGCATTACGTCGGAAGCGACGCAAAGGTAACGGGGAGCATAATAATGTCGGGGTGCGAGATTTACGGCAATGTGGAAAATTCCGTGCTTGCGAGTTCCGTCATAGTGAAAAAAGGCGCTTCGGTTAAAAACAGCATAATAATGGCGGATACGGTCATAGGTGAGAACGCGCAAATAGATTATTCCATAATAGACGAAAATACAGAGATCGGCAGCAACGTTAAGGTGGGCGCGGCAAAAGATAAAGGTAAGGGAATTACCGTACTCGGAAGAAATATAAAAATAGGTAACGGCGCCGTGATTGAAGGCGGCGCAATGATTGATAAAGACGTTATGACGGAGGGCAAGTGATATGAGAGCAGTCGGTATAATATTTTCCAATATACACGATAATAATGTGCCCGAACTTGCAAGATTGAGAACTATGGGCTCAATACCTTTCGGAGGAAGGTACAGACTTATAGATTTTCCTTTGTCAAATATGGTCAATTCGGGAATCGACACCGTAGGTATAATAACTAAAAGCAACTATCAGTCGCTTATGGACCATGTCGGTAGCGGTAAGGACTGGGACCTTGCGAGAAAGGACGGAGGTCTTATAATACTGCCGCCGTTCGGCGATTCAGGAAACGATAAACTTTATACTTCGAGGCTTGAAGCATTAAAGGGTATAACTAACTTTTTATCAAGGGCGGACGAGGATTATGTGGTAACGTCCGACTGCGATAATATAATGCGAATAAACTATAACGATATAATAGAGGAGCATATCCGTAACAGAGCGGATATCACTATGGTTTATAAGAAAGTAAGGGGTGAAAAAATAACCGAGCAGACGGCAACCGGGCTTGTTCTTTATAACGGCAGAGTAATAGGGGTTGATTACAAAGCGGAACCCGAACACGGAAACCTTAATCTTCTTATAAATATTTTCGTCATGAAAAAATCACTGCTTGAAAATATCGTTATGGACAGTATATCTCACGGTAAAAGTCATTTTATGACGGATATTATCGCGAGCAATTTGAAAAGCATGAAGATTATGGCTTACGAGCACAAAGGTTATTATGCGGGAATAACGTCTTTACTTGCGTATTACAACAGTAATCTGAGTTTACTAAATGAGACTAACAGACACGAACTGTTCGGGGACAGGAGCGTGTTTACAAAGATCAGGGACTCGGCGCCCACCAAATACGGAAATTCCGCGATTGTGGAAAATTCGCTGATTGCCGACGGATGCGTAATCGAAGGCGAGGTGAAAAACAGTGTGCTTTTCAGAAATGTCAAGGTCGCTCGCGGCGCGGTCATTAAAAACAGCGTTGTAATGCAGAATACCGTAATAGGCGAACATTGTACGTTAAATTGTATAATAACAGACAAAAACGTTGTTATATCCGATAAGAAGATGCTGTCGGGGAGTGAAAATCATCCTTTCTATATCGGTAAGGGTATCAGAATATAAAGCGATATATGTTTTTTCAATATATTTTGGGGGATAAGGAGGAAATTATGGCAAAATCAGTAAAAAGCGGAACTAAGACAGTGAATGAGGACGTAAAAAAAGTTAATACTGCCGTAAAAGCGGAAAAGAGTACCGTAAAAAAGACCGAGAAAGTTTCTTCGGAAAACGTGGCAAAAAACAGCGCGACCGATAAAGCGGTAAAATCTGCGCCGAAAAAGCGTACTCCGTCAAGGGTAAAAAAGAATATTAACGAAAATGCAGCGGTTACGGAAAATAAAAAAATTCCGACCGAGCCGCTTCCGGAAATAACCGTAAGGCAGAAAAAGAAAATAATTTTTGTCGGTTCCGAGGCTGCGCCTTTTATAGCGACGGGCGGACTTGCCGATGTTTTGGGATCTCTTCCCAAGGCGCTCGCCGAAAGGGGAAATCTTGAAGTAAGCGTTATTCTGCCGCTTTACAGCAGTATTTCGCAGGATTTTAAATCGCAGTTTAAGTTTATGATGAATTTTAACGTATCTGTAGGCTGGCGCTGGCAGTATGCGGGCGTATTCCTTTTTGAATACGGCGGAGTAAAATTCTATTTTATCGATAACGAATATTATTTTAAGCGCGAAGGAAATATTTACGGGTTTTACGATGACGGCGAAAGATTTGCTTTCTTTTCGCGTGCGGCTCTCGATACGATAGCGAGACTTAATATTTATCCGGATATTCTGCACTGCAACGACTGGCAGACTGCGGCATCGATTATATTCCTTAAAGGCATGTATTACGGGGATGAAAATTTCAGACGTATTAAAACAGTTTTTACCATTCACAACATAGAATATCAAGGGATATTCGGAATGGATACTTTCGAAAGCCTTTTCGGATTTTCTTCGTCGCTAAAACAGTTTGTGGAATTTGACGGTAATGTAAATCTAATGAAAGGCGCGATAGAGATGACCGATATCGTCACCACCGTCAGCCCGACATACGCGGAGGAAATCAAAGACCCGTTCTATGCGCACAGGCTGGAAAATATAATCAGAAGAAATGCGAATAAGTTAGTCGGAATACTTAACGGAATAGATACGGAATACTATAATCCCGAAACCGATAAATATCTATTTGCAAATTATTCGTCGGAAAAAATGGAAGGAAAAGCCGTATGTAAAGGCGAACTTCAAAGGATGCTCGGACTTTCCGAAAGGAGCGACGTGCCGATTGTGGCGATAATATCAAGGCTTGTTTCGCACAAGGGACTTGACCTTGTAAGGACAACGATAGAGAGTTTTTTGAGCCAGGACGTACAGGTTGTAGTGCTCGGGAAAGGCGAGATAGCATACGAAAATTATTTCAGACACCTTTCGGAATATTATAAAGGCAAATGCGCGGCGGTTATAGCCTATAATCAGGACTTATCGCGTAAGATTTACTCGGGTGCGGACATATTCCTAATGCCTTCGAAAGCCGAACCCTGCGGACTTTCCCAGATGATAGCCAGCCGCTACGGAACCGTTCCCGTCGTCAGGGAAACGGGCGGACTTAACGACAGCATTAAGGCTTATACCGGTGAGCACGGAAACGGTTTTACTTTTAAAAATTATAACGCTCACGATATGCTTTATGTTTTAAATGAAGCGGTAAGGACTTATAAAAATCATGATGAATGGAGAAAACTTGTAAAGAGGGTAATGGAAACCGACTTTTCATGGAAAAATCAGGCTGAAAAGTATGAAAGACTTTACGGCATTGATAATTTAGCGGAAAGCAGGGAATAAAAATTTCCGATGGATAAAAGACAAAGTAAATAAAACCCGAAAACTATTCTTTTAATCATAGTATAATAATATGTAAAGTAACAACATGGGAAGAGTAGAGCATAAGAGCGTGACATTTCAATTTTACGGGAGACACAATAATTTATGACTGAAAAAGAAGCGATATCCATAATAAAAGGTAAACTTTCGAGGCATTTCGGAGTTTCGGCAAAAGAAGCAACAAAAGAACAGATTTATAAAGCGGTGGTAATGTTCGTCCGCGACATACTTTTGGAAAAACGCGCGGCTTTCAATAAAAAATACCGTGAGCAGAACGGCAAGAGAGTATACTATCTGTGTATGGAATTTCTTCTCGGTCAGTCGCTTAAAAACAACGCATTCAATCTGGGGATTACGGGTGTTTTGAACAATGCTTTAAAACAGGAATTTTCCACGGATTTAAACGAACTTATAGACATTGAACCGGACGCGGGGCTCGGTAACGGAGGGCTCGGCAGGCTTGCCGCGTGCTTTATGGACGCGCTCGCAGGACAGAACTATCCCGCAATGGGCTATTCAATAAGATACGAATACGGACTTTTCAAACAGAAAATCGTTGACGGCTGGCAGATGGAACTTCCCGATATATGGCTTCCGGGTGGCGAAGTGTGGCTGACGCCGCGTCTGGATAAAACTTTCAAGGTGAAATTTGACGGTTATATAAAGGAGCACTGGACTGAAAACGGGCTTACGGTAGAGCATGTGGACGCGAAAGTGGTAGAAGCAGTGGCGTACGATATGATGATATCGGGCTATAACAGCGAGGCAGTGTCTGTGTTAAGGCTTTGGAAAACACAGAATATACACGACTTCGATATGAAAACTTTTTCTCAGGGCGATTACATGCGCAGCATGCAGGAGGATAACGAAGCCGAACTCATATCAAAAGTATTGTATCCGTCCGATAATCATTTTGAAGGAAAGTCGTTAAGATTAAAACAGCAATATCTTCTTGTATCGGCGGCATTGCAGGATATAGTGCAGGATCACAAAAAAAGATACGGTTCTTTATCGACGCTTCCTGAAAAAGCGGCTATACATTTAAACGACACGCACCCCGCGCTCAGCGTTCCGGAACTGATGCGCATACTTATCGACGAAAACGGTTTTTCGTGGGACGACGCATGGAGTATTGTTACGCGCACGGTAGCGTATACCAATCATACCGTTATGAGCGAAGCGCTGGAAAAATGGAGCGAAGATCTTATTCAAAGGCGGCTTCCGAGAATTTACGCTATTTTAAAGGAGATAAATCAGCGTTTCTGCGCCGAACTCTGGAATAAATATCCTGGCGACTGGGATAAAATAGACCGCATGAGTATAATTTCTCACAGTCAGGTACGCATGGCGAATCTGAGTGTGGTCGCGTCGCATAAAGTGAACGGCGTGTCTGCTCTTCACAGCCAGATAATCAAAGAAAGCGTTTTTAAAGATTTTTACGAAGATTGTCCTGAAAAATTCACAAGCGTGACAAACGGTATAGCGCACAGACGTTGGTTATGTCAATCAAATCCCGAACTTTCGGCACTTTTAAACGATTGCATAGGGGACGGATATATAACTGACGCAATGCGCCTGCAAGATTTTAAAAAATTTGCCGATGATAAAACCGTTCTTCAAAGACTTAACGAGATACAAGCGATAAAGAAAAGACAGTTTGCCGAATACGCAAAGAAAAAACAAGGTATAATTATTGACCCAGAATCGGTGTTTGACGTTCAGGCCAAAAGACTTCACGAATACAAACGTCAGTTGATGAACGCGCTTTACATTATATCACTTTATATCGATTTAAAAGAAAATCCGACAGCCGAAGTTCTTCCCAAGACATTCATATTCGGAGCAAAGGCTGCACCCGGTTATTATTTTGCCAAGCAGATAATAAAACTGATATGCTGTCTTGCCGAAGACATAAGAAAAAATCCGATAGCAAAAGGCAAACTGAGCGTAGTTTATATGGAAGATTACTGCGTATCGATGGCGGAAAAACTTATGCCGGCAAGCGAAATAAGCGAACAGATTTCTCAGGCGGGCAAAGAAGCGAGCGGAACAGGTAACATGAAATTCATGATAAACGGAGCGCTTACGATAGGAACGTTAGACGGCGCAAACGTTGAAATGCTTGAAGCCTGCGGCGCGGACAATATTTTTATATTCGGTCTTACGGCAAAAGAAGTAGAGAGACTTTGGAGCCGCGGATATAATTCCACCGAATATTATGCCGAAAACAAAAAACTCGAAAAGGTTATAAAAGCGCTCAAAGACGGGTTTAACGGACAGTCGTTCGGAGATATAGCAGGTTATCTTCTTACGGGAAGCCCTGTCGCCGACCCTTATATGTGCCTTGCGGATTTCGGCGCATACTCGGATATTCATGAAAAAGTCGATAGCGTTTATCGCGACAGATATGCCTGGGCGAAAAAGAGTTTATATAACATTGCGAGCGCGGGAATATTCTCCGCAGACAGAAGCATAAGAGAATACGCTGAAAATATCTGGGATCTGAAGAGAATAAAATAGGCAGAAAAATGACTGTGAAAAACAATATTAAATAACTAAAAATATTTTAATACAAACAACTAAAAAAGATAAAAAAGTTAAAAAAGATATAAAATAAAGATTAAAACAGGTACAAGAAAAGTTATTTCAGATATGTTTTTATTTGACCCGTTAAACGAAAAATACAAGAGCGTTATCGGCGCGGCAAAAGAAGAAACGGCGGTAACATTCAGAGCAAAGTGCAGTTATCCTTTCTGCACTTTGGTTTTTAAAAAGGACGGAGGAGAGTCCGTCTTTTTTCCCATGTGCGAAAACGGCGGCTTTTTCGAGACGCAGGTTTCGCTCGAAACGGGTTTATACTGGTATGAGTTTTTATTATCTGACGGAATTTCGGCCGGGTGCGGAGAGGACGGAAGGGCGATTTTATATAATTCCGTAGAAACGCCAAGGCCTTTTCAGTTTACCGTTTACTCGAAAGATTTTACCGTTCCCGAATGGAACTATGGCGGAATAATATATCAGATATTTCCCGACAGATTTAATGAGGGCGTAAAGAATAAAACTCTTCCCGAAGGCAAGGTTATGCACAAAGACAAAACCGAAACGCCAAATTTTTGGCCTGACTCAAAAGGCAGGGTGCTGAATAACGATTTTTACGGCGGGGATATAAAAGGTATAATTGAAAAAATTCCTTATCTGAAAAACCTTTCGGTTACCGCATTATACTTAAATCCTGTATTTTATTCCTATTCCAATCACCGTTACGACACGGGCGATTATTTCAGGATAGACCCGTTACTGGGCACCATGGAAGATTTCGAAGAACTTATCAAAAAGGCAAATGAATCGGGTATAAAGATAATTCTGGACGGTGTATTCAGTCATACGGGAGACGACAGCGTTTATTTTGACAGGTACGGACGATACGGCAATACGGGTGCGTATGTAAACCCAAATTCGCCTTACAGGGAATGGTATAAATTTATAAATTATCCCGAAAAATACGAGTCGTGGTGGGGTGTTCCCACATTACCCGCTCTGAATAAAGATAACCCCTCTTATATCGAATTTATCACAGGCGAAAAGGGCGTTTTGGCATACTATACCGAAAAAGGTATAGGCGGATGGCGGCTGGACGTGGCGGATGAACTGCCGGAAAAATTTTTGAAAAGAGTGAGAAACGCGGTAAAAAAAGTGAATAAAGACGCCGTTATAATAGGCGAGGTCTGGGAAGACGCATCCAATAAAATTTCTTACGGGGTAAGGCGAGAGTATTTTCAAGGCAAAGAACTTGATTCCGTTATGAACTACCCGCTTAAAGACGCTATAATAAATTATGTTACGAAAAGAGATTGCTCTCTTCTTTATAAAACAGTAACGGAACAAAT
>CALWBJ010000189.1 GCA_944376035.1 uncultured Clostridia bacterium
TAATCTGGGCTTGTTTGACAATGTTCTTTTAATGGGACCGCTTTATCATCTTACCGATGTAAACGACCGTAAAACCTGCGTTTTGCAGGCAAAAGAGCATATGTCTGCAAATTCGATTTTATTTGCGTCATTTATTACGCTTACGGCAGGCCTGAACTTTTATCTTGATAATTACCCTGAAAAACTTATTTTTGAACCTTCGCTTGATTTGTTTGACAGAATGAAAGAAGATAAGTCATGGAGCGGAATGGCGTTTACCAAGGCTACTTTTATAAACAGTCTTGAAGTTGGGCCGTTTTTTGATGGATTGGGATTTGAAAAATTGGCGTTATTAGGTCAGGAAGGAATAGCGGGGCCACGTCTGACATATATAGAAAATTGTGAAGAAGTAGTTAGAAATAAATATCTCGAAATCTCTCTGAAAGTATGTTCTAATCCTCAGTATTACTGTTACAGCAATCATTTGCTTTATATAGGACAACAAAAGAATGATAATATTTAATTTTTTTTAATATTTAAATTTTTTATCTTTAATTTTTGGATTTTAAAGTCTATAAAATCATTTGAGTTTATTAGTGATTAGCGTAATTAAAAAGCATTGCTGTTTTTAATTTTATACAATGCTTGACCGTATATTAAAATATATGATAATATAAAATTTACAAAGATAAAAAGAAATTTATATTAAACATTTATATTATAATATATATTTTATTATAATAATCTGCAATATTGTTAAAGTTAATTTAATGATTGTATATGTTTTGAGGAGAAAATATTAAGATTGGTTAATCAGGTGAATTTATGAACGGCAGAGAAGAATTTTTAGAAATATACGACAGGTGCATCAAGCGTGAAGGCGCCGAGAATTTGAGAAACTATCTTTTGAGGTCTGATTTTTTCACTGCGCCCGCAAGCAGCAGATATCATTGTGCTTTTGAGGGCGGACTCTGTGAGCACAGCGTTAATACGTTTAACAGGCTTAAAGATAACGTTATAAGAGAGTACGGTGAAAATTTTGAGAAAGTATGCTCGGAAGAAACGATTGCCATATGCGCACTTTTACATGACATATGCAAGGTTGATTTTTATAAAACCGATTATCGCAACGTAAAGGAAAATGGAGAATGGGTTAAAAAACCTTATTATGCGAGAGAGGAAGGGCTTCCGTTCGGACACGGTGAAAAATCGGTATATATTATTCAGAGTTTTATGAATCTCACCAGGGAAGAAGCGGTAGCGATAAATTGGCATATGGGCGGATTTGATGCGAGAGTAAAGGGCGGAGACGGCTCAATCAGTGAAGCGTATGCAAAATTTCCGCTTGCGGTATTGCTCCACGTAAGCGATCTGGAAGCAACTTATATAGATGAAAAACGCGGAGTTTAAATTTTATTTTTTGATTGAATAAAAAGTTAAATATGAAATTTTCATTGTCTACGTAAATCTCTGTCTTTGATATCTGATAAAGATTATATTTTAATTTTATAAATACCTCTATAAATTTTTAAATTAAAGGTTAAGGTGTAATATGAAGCATTTACTCGGAATTGATATAGGAACGACCTCTCTTAAAGGTTGCGTTTTCGATGAAAAAGGCAATGAAATTGCTTCCGTAACAAAAGCGTATAAACTTATTACCGAGGGGGAATTTGTTGAATTTCCGGCAGAACAATATTTTTCGCTTTTTGAAGAGGCTTACGAGGAATTATCTGCAAAAACCCATATAGATGCTTTTTCGATAGATACCCAGGGTGAAACAATAATATTTCTCGATGCAAACGGAAAACCGCTCATGAATGCAATCGTCTGGCTTGATAACAGAGCGAAAAGCGAGGCAGAGGAAATTGAAAAACATTTCGGAATGAAACGCGTATACGAAGTTACCGGTCAGACCGAAGTATCCCCGGGTTATCCCGCGCCGAAAATTTTATGGCTTAAAAACAACAGGCCGGATCTTTTTTCAAAACTTGATAAAATCATGCTTTTGGACGATTATCTTTTGTATAGGATTACCGGCAGTTTTACATGTGACAGAGCATTGTATTCATCTTCGCTTTATCTTAATATAACGACAGGCGAATACTGGAAAGAAATGCTTGATTTTATCGGTATAAACGAACGTTATCTACCAAAATTAAAAGAAAGCGGCGAAAAAATCGGCGAATACAAAGGAGCGACCGTTTCCACCGGCACGCTTGATCAGATAGCGGGCTTTATAGGCTCTGGGATAATCCGCGAGGGAATGGTCAGCGAGATGACCGGTACGTGTCTTGCGGTTTGCGCGCTTTCAAAAGTAATTCCACAGTATTTTGAAGGAATTAAAGTTCCCGTTCATTATGTGTCGAAAGGCAGATTCTGCCTTTTAATGTGGGCGCCGACTGCCGGAATGGTAATGGAATGGTTTAAGAATAATTTCTGTTCTGATATAGGATTTAAAGAACTTGATTCTCAGGCGGAAAAAATCCCCCTCGGGAGCGAAGGACTGGTTTTTGCGCCAAATATGTGCGGAAGCGTTATGCCGCAAAAGGATTCCGATCTGAAAGGCGGAATATACGGTTTAGAACTTAAACATATGCGCGCTCATTTTGCAAGAGCGATAATGGAATCGGTCGCATGTCTTTTAAGACAGTATCTGGAATACATAAACATACCCGTTAATGAAATTATATCGATAGGCGGTGGCGCTAAGAGCAAGGTTTGGTTACAGATAAAAGCCGATATAACAGGTAAAAAACTTATGACTTTAAAAAATAAAGAAACGGGGTGTCTGGGAACGGCTATTCTTGCAGGTGTCGGAGCGGGTATTTATAATGATATTGAAAACGCAGTGAGTAGTACCGTAGGATATTCGGACTATGCGGAAAGGAAAGTCAGTCTTAAAGATGCTGATGAATTTTATAAAAAGTACGTCGCTTTCGATGAAATGCTTTTAAACCGTGATGAACACTTAATGAAATAAAACAATATAATAATTATAATAAAATTTTAGTTGATGGTTATTTTTAAAAATATCATAAATTAATTTAATAATAATATAACAAAAATCTTTATATAAAATTGATTTATTGAAATACAAAAATATTTTTAAAAAAATTAAAAAAATTTTAAAAAACTCAATTAAAATCGTTGACAACAGCGTTTTTGAGTGATAGAATAATGTAAAAATAAAAACTGTGACGAAGAGTGCTTTGAGCGAATATTTCCACAGAGAGGCGACGTTTGGTGAGAGTCGTCGAAAGATAACTTAAAGTTTGTAGCTTCCGAGTTGAGAAAAAGAAAGCGTGAGCGAGTAGAATTTCTCCGTGTTGGCGCGTTAAGCCATAAGGGTTGATGGACCTTGAGCGGCAGGTATAGTTATCTGCAATTTGAGTGGTACCGCGGATTAAAGAGTAATCAGATCCGTCTCAAAAGTTATTTTGAGACGGATTTTTTGTATTTTATAGGAGGCATGATGCAAAGCATTGCTGAGAACGGAAACATTTTTTCATTGGAAAATTTTATGAGCGAGAAAAACAGAAATAGCAATTCAGAATGTTCTGAAAAAAAAGTTTTTAAACCGATTTACGATAAATTTATCGAAGTTGAAGAAAATGAACTCGGAACACCTCTTTCTATCAGGTTCAAGAATGAGGACAAATTTAATTTTGCCTTTGATATAGTTGATGAAATCGCCGCAAGGGAGCCTGACAAGACCGCTCTTCTTTATGTTTCCGAAACGGGCGAAAAACATGAGTTCTCTTTCGGCGATATGAAAATGCTTTCTTGCAAAGCGGCAAATTATTTCAGATCTTTGGGGATTAAGAAGGGCGACAGAGTTATGCTCGTGCTCGGAAGACGTTATCAATTCTGGTATTGTATGCTTGCTCTTCATAAATTAGGAGCGATAGCCATTCCCGCCATGTGTCAACTTCTTGATCACGATTTTCAGTACAGGTTTGAAAAAGCGGGTATAAGTGCTGTATTGTGCACGTCTCGCGGAGACGTCGCACATCAGGCAGATTTGGCAACTGAAAAGTATAAAGGAATAAAAAATAAAATTATTGTCGGCGGCAAAAGAGAGGGGTGGCATGATTTTGATTCTGAATTCACGTCATTTCCCACCGAATTTTTAAGAACTGAAGATAGCGCCTGCGGCGCAGATCCCATGCTTATGTTTTTTACTTCCGGGACTACCGGTTATCCTAAAATCGCAATGCATAATTTTAAATACGCTCTCGGTCATTTTCATACTGCGAAGTATTGGCACTGCGTTGAAAGAGACGGCCTGCACTTTACCATATCGGATACCGGCTGGGCAAAGGCTATGTGGGGGAAATTTTACGGTCAATGGATTTGCGAAACCGCTACTTTTGTTTACGATTTTGACAGGTTTAATGCAGGAGATATTTTATCTTTGTTCTCAAAGTATAAAATTACGACTTTCTGCGCTCCGCCAACAATGCTGAGAATGATGGCGAAAGAAAGACTTGAAGACTACGATTTATCGTCGATTAATCATATGTCGACTGCCGGTGAGGCTCTTAATCCGGAAATTTACAGACGGTTTGAACAGGCAACCGGACTTAAAATTATGGAAGGTTTCGGACAGACGGAAACCACCATGCTAATAGGTAATATAAAGGGCGTTCCCAACAAAATAGGCTCTATGGGCAGACCTGCGCCGATTTATAAAATCGAACTATTGAATTCGGAAGGCAAAGCCGTTGCAGACGGGGAAGCAGGAGAAATTTGCGTATATACAAAAGACGGAGTTCCCTGCGGTCTTTTCTGCGGATATTATAATGATAAAGAGAAGACAAAAGAGGTTTGGCATGACGGTTATTATCATACGGGCGACATGGCTTGGAGAGATGAGAACGGATATTACTGGTATGTAGGGCGAGCAGATGACGTAATAAAATCATCAGGTTACAGAATCGGACCGTTTGAAATAGAAAGCGTTATCATGGAATTGCCTTACGTTCTCGAATGCGGCGTTTCTCCTTCTCCCGACGAAATCAGAGGACAGATTGTTAAAGCGAGTATAGTTCTTACAAAAGGAACAATACCCTCGGACGCATTGAAGAAAGAGATACAGAATTACGTTAAGACTCATACGGCTCCGTATAAGTATCCGCGAATTGTAGTTTTCAGAGATGAACTTCCAAAGACTACAAGCGGTAAAATACAAAGGAATAAACTTTGATATCAGGTGATAATATGGAAATAATAGACGCACATGCACATATATACCCACAAAAAATAGCTGAAAAAGCCACAGCCGCCATAGGAACTTTTTACGATATAAACATGGAAATGCCCGCGGGTACAGCAGAAAGACTCATTGAAAAAGGCAGTGCGGCGGGAGTAACGGGTTATCTCGTTCATTCGGTGGCGACAAAAGCGTCTCAGGTTAAATCTATCAACGACTTTATTATAGCGGAAACCTTAAAATACAGAGAATTTATCGGATTCATGACTCTTCATCAGGACATGACGGAAGAGGAAATCTATAATGAAATAGATCGGTGTAAACAGGCGGGCTTAAAAGGAATAAAACTTCATCCCGACTTTCAGAAGTTCTATATAGACGGCGAGGAAGCACAGAAATTTTACAACGTTCTTACAATGATAAACGGTAAATTTCCTATATTATTCCATACGGGTGATAACAGGTATGAATATTCGAGACCTGAAAGATTGGCACGTATTGCCGCTAAATATAAAAATCTTTATTTTATAGGCGCTCATTTCGGCGGATACAGATGCTGGGACTCGGTAGAAGTTTATGAAGGACTGGATAATGTATATTTTGATACAAGTTCATCGCTTCCTTTTATCACTCCCGAGTTTGCGGACGGTCTTATAAGCAAGTTGGGAAGCGAGAAGTTTTTTTTCGGGGACGATTTTCCAATGTGGGACATTAAAAATGAATTGGAAAGATTTAATAAACTAAAACTCACGGCGCGCGAAAGAGAGAATATACTTGCAAGAAATATCAAAAATTTTCTCGGTTTGTAAAATAACGTTGTTTTTTATTTGACAAATTTTAATTAAAGTATTAAAATAATAAAAATTACAAATATATATTCTTAAATGCGACGAAGGAAAATATGCGTTGGAAAGCATTAAGAGAGCCCGCGGTCGGTGCAAGCGGGAAGCGGAACAACTCATTCTCATTCCTGAGCAGGAGCCGTGAATGGGCTTTGCCTTGTAATTGCTCCCGGAAGCGCCGTTACACGCTTAAATGAGAGATTGCAAATGCAATAATACGGGTGGTACAGCGGTTTATTCGTCCCTGACTTGGTTTAAGTCAGGGATTTTTTATACAACATCCTTAAAAAGGTCGTCGTTGTATATAAGCAAAAGTAAAGATTAAAGGCAGGAGATATTTATGAAAAATATTCTTATCAGCGATGTAACTTTGAGAGAACTGAAAAAATCCGAAGCATTTTCTCTTGGTTTTAAAGAAAAATTAGAAATAGCGAAAAAAATAAGCGAACTCAAAGCAGATACTATAGAGTTGGGCCCTGTATCGGACGATAAGGCCGAAGAAATACTTGTGAAAACAATTTGCGCGTGTATAGGCAAAACGGTTGTAGCATGCGAAACCGGTTATACCGAGGCGGATGTTGAAAAGCATTTCGCTCTCATAAGCGGCGCTAAAAACAAGCGACTTCTTGTAAGTATACCCGTTTCACCTGTTCAGATTGAGTATATACTTAATAAAAAACCAAAAGCAGTTATAGAATTGCTTAAACAACTTACCGAAAAGGCAAAGTCATTATGTCAGGACGTTGAAGTTTCTTTTGAAGACGCTACACGTGCCGAACCCGCATTCCTCGAAACGGCTATAAAAACGGCAATAGAAAGCGG
>CALWBJ010000190.1 GCA_944376035.1 uncultured Clostridia bacterium
GGTAAAAAAGGCATTTCCCGATTATAACGTCGACCTGCTTACCGGTTCAAATACGGCAAAGGAGAAAAAAGACATCAAAGCGGCATTAAAAATGGGCCATATAAATATCCTTGTAGGTACTCATGCAATACTTGAAGAGGATGTTGAGTTTAAAAAACTTTCGGTTTGCGTATGCGACGAGCAGCAACGTTTCGGCGTTGCTCAACGTTCGGGTCTTTTAAGTAAAGGAATAACTCCCGACGTTCTTGTAATGAGTGCGACGCCTATTCCGAGAACTTTGTCGCTTATATTTTACGGCGATTTAGATATAACTACTATTGCCGACAAACCCAAAATGCGTATTCCCGTTCAGACAAATATAGTTCCCGGTGAAAAATACGGAGATATGCTCGGATTTATACACAGAGAAATTAAAGAAGGAAGGCGGGCATATTTTGTCTGTCCTAAAATAGAAGGCGATGAAGACGGTACGATAATGAGCGTAACCGAACTTTATGAAGAGATAAAAAACAGGCTTCCCGATGTCAGCGTCGGACTTCTTCACGGAAAAATGAAGGATAAAGAAAAAAATTCGGTAATGCAGGCATTCAAGGACGGAAGTATACAACTGTTAGTATCTACCACGGTAATAGAGGTAGGGGTAGATGTGCCCGAAGCGTCGGTAATGGTAATATACAATGCAGAACGTTTCGGTCTTTCTCAACTTCATCAGTTACGAGGCAGAGTGGGGCGGTCCGATAAAAAGAGTTACTGTTTTTTAATGACCTCAAAAGTCGGTGGGGAAGATATTGAAAGACTAAAAATAATAAAGGATAATTCCGACGGTTTCAAAATTTCCGAATATGACTATAAATTACGTGGCGGCGGAGATTTTATGGGCGGCAGGCAGAGCGGGAAATTCATGCGCGATTTAGGTTATCTTAATTACGGAATTGAGTCTATATTCCTTGCTAAGAAAATAAGCGACGAAGCCTATATGAGCGAAAAACTCAACGATAATATCAAAGCAGTGGTGATAAAAAAATACGACAAACTGAAAGATATAGCAATGAACTGAATGTAAATTTATCCGAAAAAAATTTTTTTATTTCATGCTTATATAATGAAAATTTTTAAAAAGATTCAGATTACGTTATAAGTATTTATAAAAAAATTATAACTGAATTGTCGTAAAAAAATATAAATATAAAATATCAGAAAAGCCTCCCGCATTTGCCTTAATTAAAATGCGGGAGGCTTTTTGTAAAAATATTAAAATCATAAAAAGATATAATAGAAATTATAAAAAATAATTAAAAAATAATTATAAAAAATTAAACTTTATTATATATCTTCATTATTTGACTTTTTTATAAGTAAACCACAATACGGTGAGAACTTGGAGGGGAATACCTAAAATAAAAACAGTCCACAGGGTAGATGGCGGGTCGGATAATAAGAAGTAAAGAGTAAGGTAAACCGCGAGAATAAGCGTCCAGATTAGAAGCGAAGTTACGATTGCGTTACCGAGCGTTTTACCCCATACCGAAGTAAAGACAAGAACAACTATAAGGGTAATGGGCACGGCATAAATAAAAGCCATCCAATTTTCTTTGACATTCGGAAATATTAAGGTTGCAAAGCAATAGTAAAAAGTAGCCACCAGCCACACAAGACCTGCTGAACACAGGACGATAACAAGTCTTTTCCTGCTGATGTTTTTAACGGGCTTGGGTTTTTCCGCTTTCGGCTCAGATATAAGGGTATCGATTGTAATTCCGTAAAAATCCGCAATTTGCTTTAAAACTGAGAGATCGGGAACAGATTCACCGCGTTCCCACTTTGAAACTGCCTTATCGGTATAATTGAGTTTATCCGCAAGTTCTGCTTGCGTCAGGTTAAGGGATTTGCGGTAATTTATAAGATTTTGAGCAAGGTTTTCTTTAATATCCATATATAAAATTTTACCATAATTTATATTAAAAATCAACGCTTTTAACGGTAAAATAATAAACTCTACCGTTGGTAGAGAGGAAAAATATTTATTCTACCGTAAAGTTGTGCGAAAATAGAATGTATTTAAGATAAAGTAGGTTGAGTTTTTACAAATGCTACAATATAATTTTTCTGAAAATAAATTTGGAGGAATTGAAGTGAAAATAGCGATATCGGCGGAGTCCACAATCGATCTTACCAAAGAACTTATAGAAAAATTTGATTTTAAAATTGTGCCTTTTCAGATTTTTTTAGGAGACGAGAACAGATATGACGGCGAGGTCACCTGTGACGAAATTATAAATTTTGTCGATAAAAACAAAGTTTTACCTAAAACGGGAGCCGTAAATGAGTCGCAGTATTCAAACCACTTCAAATCGATACTGAAAGACTATGATGCAATAGTGCATTTGTCGCTTTCTTCGGAATTAAGCAGCGCTTATTCCAATGCGGTAAAAGTGGCCGAGAAGATGAAAAACGTATTTATTGTAGATACCCGTTCGCTTTCAACGGGAATAGCGCTGTTGGCAATATATGCAAAAGAACTTGCGGATAAAGGTCTTGATGCTAAAAGTGTATACGAGAAAGTTTTAAAGCGTATTCCTTATGTTCAGGCAAGTTTTGAATTAAAACGTCTGGATTATCTGTACAAAGGCGGCAGGTGCAGCGCAATAATGTATTTCGGCGCAAATCTTTTAAAAATCCGTCCGCAGATAATTGTAAAAGACGGAAAAATGATTCCCGGCAAAAAATACAGGGGCTCATTTGAACACGTGGTAAAGTCTTACTGTTCCGATACTTTGGCGCAGTTCGACAACCCTGACTTAAAGCACGGTTTTGTAACATATACAACGGCTTCTCCTGAAATAATAAAGATGGCGGTTGAAAGTATGAAGGAAAGGGGTTTTGAAAACGTATACATTACCCGTGCGGGCGGTACTATAACAAGTCATTGCGGAGAAAACTGCCTTGGTATTCTGTACATCAACGACGGAGAAAATCAGGAATAAGAATATTCTTTTAGACATTTTAAGAATAAAGTAGACCGTGAACTTAATTTATATACAAGGCAAATTATAGATACAATTATTATATTTGAAGTATATAAAATTTACAGTCATTTAAATTCAAAATATTTTTTTATTTACCGAATTTAAAAGAATGAAGATATAAGTTTTCAAATAACTATATTATACACTTTCGGAAATCCGTAAAAATTAGCAAATAAATAATTTTTTTATTCATTAACAAAAAAATTATTTACTTATTCCGGAAATATGAATAAAGCGCGCCTGAGCGAAGTTATATTCGCTCAGGCGTTTGTTTTTTACGTCAAAACTGTGAGCGCATACAAGAAAATCAGGAGGTAATTCTGATTGAATGATTGTTTCGGTTATTATTAGTGAATGATAAAAATCTCCGTCAGAATTTCCGAGTTGAATGATGTCTCCGATTTCCGCTTCTTGCGGCAGTATTATTTTGCAAAACGGGCCTGCGCCTTTGTTGTCAATAAGAAAATTATATAAATACTCCACTCCCGTCCATGCGGGAGCGCGCGAGTCAAGACTTCGATAAAACCATCCCGTTACAGGTGTAAAGTTCATTTGTCCCGAGCCGGCATAGATACATTGAGAAATAAAATTGGTACAATCTCCTCCCAATAAGTCAAAATCATAAAAATCGGGATTTCTTGACAAAGCCCACTTTTTTGCATAGTTAACCGCATTAAGTCTGTTGTATTTTTCTGTTCTCATATTATATTATATTGATTTAAAAGATAAAAATGAAAATGAATATAAAAATCCATAATATGCTTTAATAGCGCAAAATTAATGAATAAAAAGAATAATATTCATATAAAAATTCATTATAAATTGAAAATATGAATATTTTAATAAAAAAATTTTAAATATATGCATAAAAACGATTGACAAGGTAAGATTAAAAGTTTATAATGAGGAGCGTAATCTAAAGAAAGGCGCTCTTGCGAGCGAAAGGAGAGAATAATATGAAAAAGATAATCACTCTTATAATGAGTATGCTTATGGCGATAGGCTGCATAGGTCTGACCGCCTGCGGGCAATCGGAAAAGGTAAAAGTAATAGAAATACCGCTTACTTCCGAGGAGTATGTGTTCGCGGTAAAAACGGGAGATACGGAAACGCAGACAGCGCTTAATGATTTTCTTGACGAAATAAAAGAAAACGGAACATTAAATACTATTGTAGAATCATTTTTTGACGGTTCGAGTGACTTTGTTTATAGTAATCCTGCAAGTAAAGACGGATGTTTGGTGGTTGCTACCAGCGCGGATTTTCCTCCGTTTGAATATAAATCCGGGGACAAATTTACAGGTATAGATATGCAGATAGCAAAATTATTTGCAGATAAGTTGGGTAAGACATTATATATAGGCGATATAGGGTTTGATTCCGTAATACTTGCTATGGGTACGGCTGATAACGAATATAAAATAGGTATGGCTGGAATCACATATAGTAAAGATCGTGATGAAAGTATGGATTTCAGTAAAGGATATTATAAATCTGCACAAGTTGTAATCGTAAAAGAAAGCGATAAAACTTTTGATAGTTGTAAAACAGCAGAAGACGTTGAAGCAATATTAAAACAACAGGGTAAATCTTATAAAGTGGGAACTCAAAAAGGTACAACCGGATATATGTATACATTTGGCGACGAAGGGTTTGGCTACACGGGTTATAAAAATCTTGAAACAAAGATTTACGATGCGGGAGCGCTCGCTATAAAAGATCTGTCAAACGGAAAGATCAATGCCGTGATAATAGACGAACAGCCTGCTAAAATGATTTCAAAGAGTATAAATGATAATTTATAAAATAATAAAATCATAAAGCCAAAAAACGATTAATTCAATTATGAGATTTGATATTTTTTATGAAGAATTTATAACCAAAGCCGGATACAAGATGTTGCTAGAAGGCTTGAAGAACACCGCTATAATAGCCGTGTTCGCTTTGCTTATAGGATTGGTCATCGGTTCTGTAATCGTACTAGTGAAAATATCGCCGTTTAATAACTGGTTATTTAAAATACTAAAAGTAATAGGCGATATATACGTGGCTCTTTTCAGAGGGACGCCTATAGTGGTGCAATTGCTATTGACTCACTACGTCTTGTTTCCGCTTATGGATATAAATCTGGAACCGGTAGTGGAAGGAGTAATAACTTTCGGGATGAACAGCGGTGCATATATTTCCGAAATAATGAGAGGTGGTATCCTTTCAATAGATAAGGGACAGATGGAAGCGGGCAGGAGCGTAGGGCTTTCGTATATGCAGACAATGATGAAAATAGTACTGCCGCAGGCAATAAAAAACATACTTCCGACTTTGGGAAATGAATTTATAGCCTTAATAAAAGAAACATCGGTGGTAAGTTTTATAACGGTAATAGATATATACAAAGCCTTCCAAAGCATAGCGAACAGCACTTACGAATACATAGTGCCTTATCTTATGCTGGCATTGGTATACCTGGTTTTGGTAATAATAATAACAATGCTTATTAAATTGCTGGAAAAGAGACTTCGGGCAAGCGATAAACGCTGATTGAATTTTTAGGAGAGCGCGACAGTGATAGAAATAAAAGGCATATACAAAAACTTCGGAAAATTGCAGGTATTGAAAGGAGTATCCTGTAATATTGAAAAAGGCGAAAAAGTTGTTATAGTAGGGCCTTCGGGGAGCGGAAAAAGCACAATGCTGAGATGTATGAATCTTCTTGAAATTCCCACTTACGGCGAAGTGTGGCTGGAAGGAAAAATTCTTACTCCCGTAGATCCCTATTTACACAAGGATATAATTACGAAGTCAAAGACGTTTAAACAGTTGGCAGAAAAGGAAAGATCGGAGAATTCCGGATTGACGGACGAAGAAATATCTTCAAAAATAATAGCCGAAATAAAGAAAAATGATCTTCTTAAAAAATATGAGGGGCGTGAATTTGCCAAGGCGGTTAAAGAATTATATAAATCCAACTATATAAAGACAAACCTTGCCAGAAGAAAGATGGGCATGGTGTTTCAGCATTTTAATCTTTTCAATAATCTGACGATATTGGACAATCTTACGCTTGCTCCCGTAAAACTTAAAATAAAGACCAAAGAACAGGCGGAAGAAAAAGCAATGCAACTTTTAAAGCGGATAGGTCTTGAAGATAAAGCGAAAGAATATCCTTCCAAACTTTCGGGCGGACAAAAGCAGCGCGTTGCGATTGTCCGCGCGCTTGCGATGGAACCTGACGTGATGCTTTTTGACGAACCGACCAGTGCGCTCGATCCTGAAATGGTAGGAGAAGTTCTGTCTCTTATGAAAGAACTTGCGGAAGAAGGGATGACTATGGTTGTAGTTACTCACGAAATGGGGTTTGCGAGAGAAGTGGCGTCGAGGGTGCTTTTTATGGACGGCGGAATAATAAAAGAAGAAAATAATCCTAAGGAATTTTTTACGGCTCCAAAAGATGAAAGGCTCAAAGAATTTTTGTCGAAAATACTCTGATATTTAAATATTCGGGTATAACTGAAAGATTAAAATATATAAGTGAGATTCAGAATGAAATATTATTTAAAAGAAAACTATAAAGCCGGAGAAGCGATATATAAGACAAGCGTTGATATAACCGAAAAAGACGGAACAATAAAATTCTTTTTTGAGGCGGAAAACAGCAAGTGTTACTGTCCTTATAACAAATATAATGAAGAATTGTTTGAAGGGGACGTATGCGAGGTGTTCATAGGCTCGGATCCTTTAAGGGAGATATATTATGAAATAGTGCTCGCGCCCAATAATACGTTATTTCTCGCCAGAGTAACCGACAGAGGAAATAGAGATTACGATATTGACCATATTGATAAAAAAGACTGTTTCGTAGAATATCATGCAGGAAAAACCGAAAAAGGATATTTTGCCGAGTTTAAATTTAAACTTCAAGACATACGAACGGGCGACGGAGAAATTATTTTCAACGCATTCAGGATAGATACGGACGGAGAATATCCTGAGAAACATCTTTTTGCACTCAATCCCTCTCTTAGAGATACTTTTCACTATACTCCTGCAATGGTGAAACTCAAAGATTATTTAAAATAAGGCATTAAATTAGAATATATAAAAAATGTATAATACAATAATATTATGTAATTTAAATTGTAAATAACGAGAATAATAGTATTATTGAAATGATTTTCAGTTAATTAAATTAAAATGTTTATAAATTTCAGTTGTAAAGTTGAAATAAGTTACAGTTAAAAATTCACTATAAATATTAGAAAAAACTGAAATGTTATTCTAATTTTACGCGCGGGCTAAATGCCCGCGCGCTTTTTGTAAGCAGAGGGAGTTGAAAGAGCAAACTTCTTAAAAGTTTTGGAAAAATAATTAGGAGTGTCAAAACATAGGTTTTCCGCGATTTCTTTTACAGACATGTCGGTTTCGCGGAGCATCTGCTTGGCTTTTTCGATTTTCAGGGCGGTAAGATATTCCATTACGCTTTTGCCGGTTGATTGTTTGAACTCTTTGAAAATATACGCGCGGCTGTAACTTAAAAGCGAACATATCTGATCTATTGAAATGCGTGAGTGTATATTCTTTTCGAGTATGGAAATAACTTCGTCAACGAGTTTGCTGTCAAGTTGGTTTTTATAAAGGAAGATCTCGTTACCGGTGTCCGTTTCCGTAAGTGAGCGCATTATGTTTATAAGCATTATTTCGAGTTGGTTTTTTATGAGTTGTTCTCCGCCGAGTGTCGGAGATGGCAGAAGTTTCATTTTTTTAGTTTCCGGATCGGAATAAGGCATATCGAAAGTTTTTTTCGCTTCTTCTATAATGGAATAAACATACTTGACGTTTTTTTTGGAAAGTTTTATTTTTTTACCTTCAAAAAAGCGCATTACATCCGAACGGCATTCAAAACAAATAACGAATACGTTGGGAGCAGACTGTCCGTCGGTGGAAAGAGAATGAGGCTCGTCCGGCTTATGAAAAATCATTTCTCCCTGACGGAGCATTATTTCCTTTCCGTAAGAAGCGCAAA
>CALWBJ010000191.1 GCA_944376035.1 uncultured Clostridia bacterium
CGCTTCTGTCCGAAAACAGGTCGCGAACGTCTATGCAACTGAGATTGTTTATTCCCTCCTCCACATACTTTGAAATTATCTGCATATCATCCGAAACGGTGTCGGTAAAACAACTTCCGTAAAGCCATGCGCCGCAAGTAACTTCTTTTTCGCCGATTATGATAAGCGGATTGAGTCTGAAACTTTCTATACATGCCGAAACGAAAAGAGCCATTTCAAGCGCATCCGATTTTTTTGTTGACAATATTTTTACGCCGTCCCCCACACGCACCGGATTCGTAAAATCCGTTTCCGAATATTCTATCGAATATCGCCTTACGCTCGCGAAAATTGCAGCAAGCACCTGTCTCACGGTATTTTTATCTACGCTCTCATAACCTTCGGACTCGTAATTTATCCCCCATTTCTTTAACTGATTAAGCGCGTCGGTCTTTATCTTTGCGCAGTCGGCAATACGCGGGCGGACAAAACACGCAAGTTGCTCCGTATTCCCCGAATAACCCTGCCAATAATCAAAAGGCAATGCCGTAAGTGTAAAAGATTTTTCATCTATTACTTTGCTATTTTCTGAAAGAGTAAGTTTTACGGTTTCCTCTTTAGGCTCTGCAAGGTCGGTAAAATATGCAGGTGAAATTACGTTCTCAAATTCCGCTTCCACCGTGCTTTCGTAAGGCAATTCAGGTATTTGCTTGACAGTTTTTATCGTCAGCCCGTTTTCGTCCCAAAGCGTAAGCGTGAGGTCGTTCACGCTTTCGCTGCTCCCGTTTTTAACCTGAACGGTAGTGAATAACGGACTTTTGGTAAAATAATCAACAAAAGAAACCGTCTTTACCGCCTCCGCCGTAAATGAAACATATTCTTCTGCTACACTCTTGGTCTTCTTAGCCATCTTTAACCTTCTAAGTAATTTATAAATTATCTTTATCTATTCTATCACAATTTTTTTATTTTTTCAAGGTTACTGTGCTATAATAAATTTAAACACAAAATTTTTATCTTCTTATAGTTATAAATTTTTTAATATTATATTAGAATCACAATTCGTATCACAATTCACATCATATGTTTTTTTATTTAAAAATCAAAAAGGGCATAAGCCCTTTCTGACTGCATGCTTACGCCCTGTACCCCAATTCTTTTTCGCGTCTGAACCTTTCAACCGCTTTCAGATATTTTTCACTGAGGCTCAAAGTATAACGCTGTTGTTCTTCGTATGAAAGTTTGCTGAAAACATCTCTGTCGGTAAGTCTTCCGATTGCATTCGGAACCTCGCCTTCCTCTTCAAGTATCTTTTTTACCTTGATGTAGAACTCTTCGTTTTCATCCTTGATGTGCTTAATGTCGTTTCCGACTTTCTGAGAGTAAAATTCCTTGACTTTTGAAGCGGAAATGCCGGCGCGTTCTGCCCTGGCAAGTTCTTCATTAAGGTTTTCACGGTACTTTTGCCAGAATCCCTGTTTAAGCCGCTTCTTTGCTTCTCTGCAATATTGTTTCAAAGTTTTTTGTTCTTCCTGCATATCAAACTTTCTCCGTTTTGTATTTTTTGCGCTTTCGCGCTTTTTTTACATAATTCTACACGTTTTTTCTTCTAAAAAAAATAAAATCTACCGACGTTTTCTTCGGTAGATCCATTTTAAAAAATTATCCTTTAATGCTTCTCTTTCTCGCGGCTTCCGATTTTTTCTTTTTTCTCACGGAAGGTTTTTCGTAATGCTCTTTTTTACGCAGATCGCCTATAATACCGTCTCTTGAACATTTTCTTTTAAAGCGACGAAGTGCGCTGTCGATGTTCTCGTTTTCTCCTACTCTGACCGTTGACATTCCTCTTCACCCTCCTTTGCCCCGCGGCGGTTTTTAACGTTTTATTTCAAAAACGTATTCAGTATACTTAAATCCTTTCTTTTTGTCAAATATTTTAATTATATAATTTACAATTTTTTTAAAATTATTGTACTTTTTTTAAAAAAAATAATTTTTTAATCACAATAGGTTGTGGTGAATTTAATTTTCAATCACAATATCGTCAAAATTAGTCTTACTAGGACTTTGCAAACCCGACCATAAGGACTTCATAAAAATTTAGAACCTGAATAATTTTATTGTAAACATTTTCAGTCCGTAAAAAGATACTGCAATTTACCTAAAACTAAATTACCACACCAATTATTTTTGAAAATTTTAATCTGCGGTACTTTCTTTTTCTTTCAAAAGATTATGTTCGTCAGAATTGTATCCCGTCTCTTTATTTACAAAAAACACGAAATATACCACAATCGCAACTAAAAGCAATGCGTAAGCGGTCAATACTATTCCCAGACCGTTTAAGTCAAATACCCTTATACCTGCCGCATTTTCCGGGAAAATTATATCCACGACTCCGAATATTTCCACTAAAAGTATAAGCAAAGGTGTTATATATTTAACCATAACGGCAAACACACTTCCCAAAAAGCCTACCGAAAGTCCGTCTTCTTCAAGTGCAAGGTGTAAAAAACGGGGATTAAAAATGTCTGATTTCTTTTTAGGTTTCCCTATAAACCACCCCAGCGCCACGCACGAGCCGAAAGCACAAAGCGGCATCAAAACGGTATTTGTTACCATATCAAAGAAATCCAGCCAGTTCTGCCCGCAAAGAGTCATCATATCTTTTCCGTTTATCGAAAAACCTAACGAAATACTGACCGGCACGGATACGAGAAAACAAAATGTCGCGACGATGCATATCGATTTTTTCCTGTTTACTCTGAATTTCTGTATTATAAACTGAGTAACAACTTCCAAGAGCGATATTACCGACGTCAGCGCCGCAATTACCACCATACCGAAGAACAGAAAGGACACAATCTGTCCAATCGCCCCGAGGTTGTCAAAAACCAGCGGAAGAGAAGAAAATAAAAGCAATAAACCGTGGTCGCTGAGGCTTTCTCCCGATACTGCCTGATAATGATAAAGCGCCGGGAAAATCGCAAGTCCCGCAAGTAATGCAACAAGCGTATCGAAAATGCAAATCATCAAAACAGACTTTCCGACGTTGACTTCTTTACCCGTATAAGAACCGTAACTTACCATTATTCCCATTCCGAGAGAAAGCGAGAAAAACGCCTGTCCCATTGCCGCCAGCACGCCTTTAAAGCCTAATGCCGAAAAGTCCGGATTAAGATAATAATCAAGCCCTTCCGCAACGCCTTCACCGAGACACAGACTGTATACTGCAATCGCTACAAGTATGATAAAAAGCGCGGGCATAAGGATTTTTGAAACCTTTTCTATACCGTTCTTCACTCCTGCCATAACCACCGTAAGCGCAAGAATCATAAATATAGCCGTGTACATTATCACTTCGGGAATATTTCCCGTAAATGAAGACAGTATCTCCGAATTTTTATTAAAAGAATTAAGTGTGAATTTTACCGTATACCCTCCGAGAATACTGTAATAACATAATATAAACAAGGGTATTATAACTGCAAAAAGACCCAACCATCCTAAACCTTTTTTTATATTCTTATATGCTGTAACGGGGTTTCCCTGCGAGCGCTTGCCTATATAAATCTCTGCTATCATTACAACGGAACCAATTACAATTACGCTTATCACATAAAGCAGCACGAATGCCGCGCCGCCGTTAGCACTTGTCTTATAAGGGAAACTCCAAAGATTTCCAAGCCCTATTGCCGAGCCTGCCGCCGCGAGTATGAAACCCAACCCGCTAGCAAATCCGTTCCTCTTTTTAGCGTTTTCCACTTTCTTCTACCTTCTTTTTCGCATTTGTTAAAATCTTTTATATATTTTAACCGCATTATTGATTTTTGTCAACAAAGTAAAGGTTTATTCC
>CALWBJ010000192.1 GCA_944376035.1 uncultured Clostridia bacterium
TTTTGAAAATTCGCAGCCGAAGTAATTCTGCCTGTAAAGTCCGTAAACGCGCGATAAGATAGCCGAACGGCGATATCCGTCGCGTTTTTTAAAGTCGGAAGGCAAATATCTGACTTTGTACTTTTCCTCCGCCTCTTTCCCCAAAGCATTTATAAGCGCGGCGTTTTTCAATGGACTTACCGTTAGAGTAGTGCAGAAATAATCAAACCCTTTTTCCTTAGCGGTTTTTGCCGTTTCGGAAAGTCTTAGAATAAAACACTCTCTGCACCTTGCGCCGCCCTCGGGTTCGGACTCTTTGCCCTTCGCCGCCCCGTAAAAAACTTCGGGCGAATAATCGGCGGTTATACATTTAACGTTCATTTCCCTGCAAAATCTCTGCTGTTCAGCCGCCCTTAAATTATATTCTTCCAGAGTGTCTATATTAGGATTAAAATAAAAAACCGTTATATCGAAAAATTCAGTCAGCCGCTCTATACAGGCAGAAGAACAAGGCGCGCAGCAGGCGTGCATCAAAAGAGAAGGCTTTTTACTCGCCTTTTTTATCGTGTTGATTATTTTAATCATCTCTTTATCGTAATTGACGCAATTCATAAATTTTAAGCCTTTCCGTTTTTCATTTTCACAATTTGAAAAATTTGTTCTTTTATGAAATCTGTTATAAAAGCCGATCTTTTCTGACCGCGGTGTCGTAAGTAAGCATATACGCGTTTCCGCCCGAAGATAAAGTTTTTGAAAACTTTCCGTTAACAAACTCAATCGCCGCATTGTTTTCAACGCAGTACGCAGATTTTATTCGGTTTTTTATTACTGTATCGGTAAAATCCTTTTCTCTTTCGTCAAAATGCGGACACATCGAACCTTTAAGTATACCTAAGCCTTTTTCCATTTTATATTCGGGGCTTATGCCGTCCATTATATATGCATCGGTATAAATATCTTCAAACCAACATATAGCGCCTGCAGAAAGTCCGCAGATGATTTTCCCCTTTTCGTAAGCGGAAATTATCAGTTTGTCAAGCCCTGTCTCCTTCCATTTTTCAAGCATGAAAAGAGTATTTCCGCCGCCTATATAAAGCATATCGGCGTTTTCTATCTTCATGGCGATTCTCTCTGTATCCATCTCGCCGTAAACAATAAGAGCGACTTCGGCTTTAATATCGAACACCGACGTATAAGTCTTTCTGAAACTGTTAAAATACGGCATGGAATCATGCGATGCCGTTCCTATAAAAAGGGCGTTGGCGCGCCTGTCACCCGCGTGCGCTTTGGCAAGAGAAGCGACGTATTCGTCTATTTTAAGAGTAGTCTTGTTCTTTATTTCACCGCCGCCTATTGCGATTATTCTTTTTGTTATATTTCCGTTTTCGCCTGCCATATTTTCCTTTTCGACTTCCATTATATTTTACTCCGCTTTTACCGAATAATCGGGCATTTTTGAACTTTTCCTACGTTTTATCCACTGACATATAAACTGACATAAAAAAGGATATTAACAATTTGCTTTTACTTAACAATCCCTTCCCCGTATTTTCTTTTAAGATAAGTATAATCCGCAAGATTTTTAAAAGGTCAGACGCGCGGTCTGACCTTTATCAAATAAAACTTAAATAATCTCAGTCTTCGATTATCTGCCTTGCGTTTTCAGTAAATACCGCGCGGGCAGTCTTTTCGCCGAACTTTTTATTTATGTACTGATAAGCCTCAGCCATCGCATTTTCTCTGTCAAAATGTATATCGCTCGCGACAAAATCCACAAGACCTTCCGAAAACATATCCTTTACTCTTCGACCGAAAAATTTTTTGAAGCGCTTTGTAACCGACTGAGCGTTGACCTGTATCAACCCGCCGTTACGCTTAATCTCATAAATGTCTTCAAGCGTCAGATAGTTGTACCTTTCGGCATGAGCGACTATCAGAGTATACCCCGATTTTTTCAGTTCGTATGCAGAATTTGCGGGGTCTTTTTTTTCATAAAAATCAAACTCACCCAGAACATAAGGTTTGCCGTTCATTATCATATCGGGATTTTCCCTTATAATACGGGTGAGTCCGCGCAGTTCGTAAACCTCACGACCCAAATAGAGCCTTACAGGAATGTTCTTACCTTTTACCGCGCTTACAAACTTATCGAACTTTTCTTTCACATTTTCCTGACTGAGATTATACTGCCATCTGTAATGCGGAGTACATACAATATACGTAACGCCTTTGGATACTAATGTTTCCAGCATGCTCAAAGACTGCTAGACGGACCTGCTGCCGTCATCAACCTCGGGCAGTATATGTGAATGAATATCAACCATTTTCCCCTCGCCAACAATTTATATGATTTTCCGAAAAAGCGCCTCCCTTATTTTTTCACGAGTACAAAAACCAAATCTTTAATAACGGAAAATTGCTTATTTTTCCGCGGGCATTTTTTAACCTTGCGGAAATTTTGATCTTACAAAAATTCAATATCGGTAAATTCTAACAACTTTTAAAATTCAATCAGAATAATTTAATAACTTTAAAGCGTTAAAATTTTATACCTTATTGCTTTATTCGTAATATCCGGCGGTATAATTTTCGCCGTAATAGTTAAAGCGCTTGTCCTTTTTCTTATCGTACATGCTGAAAACGGTGCCGAGTAATTTCGCGCCGTTCTTTTTGAGTTCCTTTACCGCTTCATAAACCTGATTCCTTGTAGTAGACGCATACGCGACGACAAAAATAACGCCGTCTGAAATCTGTGAAATATGAATGTAGTCGGAAACCTGCAATACGGGAGCGCAATCCAGAAGAACGTAATCGTATTCTTCTTTTAAGTCGTTTATAAACTTCTTGAATTTTTCCGAAACAAGAACGAGTGAAGAGTTGTGTATTTCACCGCCTCTCGTAATCGCGTCAACGTTTTTATATTCGGTATGTTTGATTATTTCTTTTTTTGTGAGATTGCCGAGCATGTATTCGGATATACCTTTTTCTATGCTTATATTAAGCCTCTGCTGCACTCTCGGCTTTCTGAAATCGAGGTCAACGACGATAACCTTTTTATCCGTAAGCCCCAGAGAAACCGCGAGATTGCAAACTATCGTGGTTTTACCCTCTCCCGAAAGAGACGATTCTATCTGCAAAACCTTATTCTGTCCGTCGGCGTTGAGATAAAGTATATTGTCTTTAAGTCTGTTATAACCTTCTATTTTGGAAGAATAAGCGTTTTCTTTTACGACAATATATTCGGTCTGTCCGGATTCCTTTTTATTTTTTTTGTAAAGACTCATTTACGCCTCTCGATTAACTTAGATATATTAAATATCTTCAAAATCTTCAAAATTTTCAATAATTTCAATAATTTCAATTATTTCAATAAATGTTTTTATCAAATTGCAGTTATATTATACAATATAACTTCTTCAAATGCAATTTATTTTTTGATTTATGGCTATTTAAATGAAAATTTCAAATAAATCAAGCCTTTTTTACTTTTTTCTTAAACAATTCAGCCTTTAAAAAGCCATAAATGAAATATATTAAAAATTTATTTGACCTTACAACTGAAACGTATGGCGCCGAGCGAATAATCTAAGTCTTTAACCTTGTCCCATTCGGAAAATCCTTCCAAGACGTCTTTACCCTTGATAAACTCCTCGAATAAAATTTCACCCTGATAAGGCTTATTGTCAACCGTTTCTATTACAATCTGACCTTCAAGAGTTCTCAGTTCGAGTATTATTTTGTCCTTATCACCTGAATTCGGAGAGAAATTGCTTTCTCCGAGATAGGTAAACTCTTCAAACCTGACCCCTCCGACGGTAATAGCCGAAATGGTTTCGGGAAGCGTGAAGGTGAATGTCGCTATACTCTTTTCAAAATGTCTCGTGTATCCGATTGTATTGTTTTCGTAAGACGGCTTTTTAAGTTGAGTAACGGGATTATCTGCCTGTGTAGTATCCGCCTTTATATAAGCCTGTTGGTCTCCGTCGAAAACATATCCGTCAAGGTATTTTTTGTAAACAATGTATGCGTTGAGGTCTTTTACTTCGTAATAGTTACCTTCCTCGGTAACGACGTAACTTAAAGAGTCGTCATAAGAGTAGCACGTAAGTCCCTGCTTGCCCGTAAGATTGCTGTAAAGATACGGCGTTCCGAATGCGGTATACGCAAGTATCACCATTATTCCGACAAACGCGGTTATAGCGCCCGTAAGCGATGCGGAAAGATGTTTTAAATGTTTCTTTTTCGTTTTTCCGTCGCCGTCCGCGGCTTTTTCATCAAGTTCGGCGGTATCGGCTATTGCGATGTCTTTTTGAATTTCCACTTCTTTTTCATTTTGAGTATTTTCCGAATTTTCCGTTCCGTTACTTTCCGCTCCTCTCTTTGCCACAAGCCAGCCGAAGTCAAACCCGTCTGAAAGAGCGGGAATAGCGTATGCAAGACAGAACGCAAACAACAGCGCTAAAACGTAACACATATCCATTCCGAGCGCGCAGGCGGCAAGAGAAAGTACGGGAAGAACAAGCGGTAAAGATAAAGTGAAAATCAGAACTTCTATATGTAATTTCTCAATGCTTTCCCCGAAACGCGCACGGTATTTACAATCCAGAAGAATAGTTACTAACGACCACGCGAGAAGAAGCAGCGCGGTAAATCCGAAAAGGAACGCCGCGGCAGGCAATACAAAAAAGAGCGCTGCGGACAAAAGACTTAAAAACAAAGTCGCCGCATTTACGGTATCTCTTCCGCGAATCTTAAAAAGTTTCTGGAAGAAGTAAAAACATATAAAGCACACTGCCGTTACGACAACTAAAAGTCCGAGCATTATTCCGCTGTCAGAATAAGTTATACTACCCAATTGATTTATATCCATAACACCCGTTGCGCAAGCAATCAGCTGAACCAGATAATAAAGTATAAAAGCAGATACTGCGGAAGCGACCGCGGAAATTCCGAAAACCGCAAGTCCGAGCCCCAGCCTTTTAGCGGTAATCTGTTTGGAGCGTATTCCGAAAAACATAACGGCAATCATTCCTATAACGGTCAATGCGCTGAAAACATAACTTACGGGATATGAATAATAAAATGTTCCGACGTTCAGATATGTAAAGAACACTGCGTTGCGGTCGGAATCAAGAGTATCTAAATCCAGGCTTCCGAATACGTCTATAACACCTGAAACGGTCTGCGCCTGCTGGGTGAGATAAGTGTCGCCCACGTTAGACGGGTCGTCCCCTTGCGTATGATAATTTTGTCCGCCGCCGAGGTTAGCGAGATTTATACCCTGATAGTAATCTTTGACGTTTGAAAAATCCGTGCCGTTCGGCATGCTCTGATAAACCAGGTTTGCTATCGAATTTGTGTAAACGTTACTGTTTGCCTTGGAATAATATTTGATAGTATTGAAATTGTTTTTAGCAGTCTCAAACATTATCAGCGTTCCGTTGGTGCCGCGGGACTCCAAGTTCACGGCAAAACGCGTTCTTTCAACAACGTTATCAAAACCCGTAAATTCGTTAATGTACGCTTCGGAGCCGTATAAGCCGAATTCTTCGCCGTCAACGAACGCGAAAACAAGGTCGTTTGAAAACAAAAGACCTTGCTGCGCCTGTTCCTTATAATATCTTGCCGATTCGAGAAGAACGGCAACTGCGGTGATATCGTCAGACGCTCCGCTGCCCATGGGAACAGAATCCAGGTGCGCCATGAAAAGTATCGCCTGCCCGCTCCTGTTTACGGTGTCGGATGCGGGAATATGTATGATTACGTTTGTTATATCGTATGCTTCGTGCGATTTATCCTGCACTACGGTTTTCTGAACGGTAAACGCAGGTTCATCTACGGTGTCCTCTTCGGTAAATCCGTAAGATTTTAACGAGTCTGTAATATACTTAACAGTCTTAGCATGCCCTTCCGGATGAATTATCGAGTGCGGCTCCCCTGCCATGGCAGATATGTTAGCCTTTATGTTGTCATAATTCTGCACTATCGGTTTTTTGTTTTCCGATATATCCGCAAACGACAGAATTACAAAAACTACCGTAAGCACCGCCATGAGCGGATAAAAAATCCTTTTGAATACTCTCATGATTATTTCGTACTCCTTTCAAAGTTTCCGAAAAAGTATTCTAATGTTTTTTTATTTAAAAGTCAAATAAATTTCCCTTTAATAAATTTGCTGCGGATTTTCAATCACTTACTTTCGGCCTGTAAAATAATTTTTTTATCGGAATTTGTCGATAAAATAAAGAATTTCAATCTTTAACACTCTGTTATCTCTTTAAGCCTTTCCTTTAAGACGAGCACGTGGAGTTCCTCATCAAGTTTGATTCTCGAAAGCACAGCCGTAACCTGTTCGTTACATATTTCGTTTATCATCTTGGTGTAATCGCTTATAGCCAGCATCTCTCCCGAAATATTGTCAAGCAGCATTTTCTGCGGAGTTTTTGAATAAGTAACAGATTTGGCCGAATAGAAAGAGTACTCGAACGGCATACAGTTTATGGCATATACGGGATCTGCTCCGAGGTCGAGAATAAGTTTTCCGAGTATTTCAAGATGTTCCATCTCGGTCAGGGCTATCCCTATCATTATTTCCGCGGTTTTCTTATCGCATAATTTTTCAAAAAAATAAGAATGATATACATACTGCAAAATAGCGCCGAGTTCGCTGTGCGGACCGCCATAGGCTCTTGACAGTATCTTTGCAGTTCTTATGTCAGGACACAAATTTTCCGTTTTAGGATACGGTAAATCCACTGCTATGGGTTTCATTTTATCTCCTATGTGTTTTTTTATTATTCTATGTATTTGCCTCCTTTAAATGTTTAACCGTACGCCTGTCATTATTTTTTAAAATATTTTTTTATAAGAACTATTAAAAATATTACATGTTTATATTTATAAAGTTTAATCAAAAGAATTTTCTGATAGCGGCAAAAAATTATGAATACCGTAAGGTTTAATTAAGTAAAAATTATGTAAAAGCAACATCAAATTATCCGAATACCGTAATAAAGTAAAAAAGTCTCCGCCCGCCGCAATTAAAATCGCGACGGGCGGAGACTTTTATCTTTTATTTTTTAATTTATATGTTAACCTTTTTAATTTTTTATCTTGTAATCTTTTATATAAGATATATTATGTCAGTTGTAATTTTATCAATAAGGTTTTGTCCATATACCGTCGAGTTTACACTTTACGGTAAGAGTTACTGCGGCAGTATCGAAAATCTCATCGCTGAATACCGTTTCGGATGTGATTTGCTTATTCCCGTAATACCAACCCACAAAAGAATAATCTCTTGTTTCACCATTCACCGCCACAGGCGTTACCAGACTTTCGCCGAGAGTCTGCCCTTCCGCTACCGTAACAGGCTGAATATAGTCTTTGCCGTTGTAAAGACACTTAACGGTACGCCCGTCAACTTCACAGGTAAGCACGAAGTTTACCGTATAAACATATTCGCTGTTCTCATCAATCCACTGCGCCTTTACGGTTACGGTATCGGTAATAGCGTTTAAATCCTTATCCCAACCGTTAAAAACAAATCCTTCGCGTTTGAAAACCGGCGGATCAAGTTCCGTTGCGCTGCTCACAGTCTGCACCGTCTCTCCCGAAAAGAGCGTACCGCCGTTCCCGTCGAAAGTTACAGTGAAACCAGCAGTACCTTCGCATGCCGTGCTGAATGAAACCGTCAGCAAAATAAGAAAAGTCAGTAAAATTACAGAAATTTTGTTTTTGCGTTTACTCATCATTATTCTTTATTCCCCGTCTGAAACTAACGTTTGTTTTGTAAAAATTAAAAAATACTCTTCCCCTTGTCGGTGTTATTATTGTTTATAGTAATAAAATTTTTCTACAAAAAATATAAATTACTTTTAAAATTCAAATCCGACAAAACTTGTCTTTGCGCTACCGCAAAGACAAAAGGCTAGCCTTTTTATTGTTTTACATTATTTATTTTATTATATATGCTTTCTTTTGTCAATAGAAAAAATAAAATCACTAAGACTTAAAAAGGTGAATGTCTTTTAAAGTTTTTATTAACTAAAATTTCTCTATCAATTAAAACTAAAAATAATATATAATTTAAAAATAAAATCAGCCATACGAAAAAATCCGAGGCTGAAAATTGTTGCGATTTTTTATGCGCTTTTTTATTAAAGATAATTTCAACTTATTTACATTTTTTAAAATCACAAAAAGACAATATTAAGAAATTATCACACTCCGTATTTTGCCATAATTTTAAGCACCGCGCCCAGACCGTCGTTTATTTGGCTCTGTGTTTCGGGAAGCGCGTTGCCGCTTTCCGCCCGGCTTACGGCATACTTTAAGTCCTTTACCTGGCGCTTTTCGGCACTGTTTAAATTATAATAATTTAATCTTTCAATCACGTTTTTTACATGCGTAAAATCAAGTTCGGGAGGTTTCATGGCGCTATTACTTTTTTCCTGAGATTTTTCACATGTTATCTTATAATTTTCAGGCCGTTCGTTTTCTTTTTCTTCAATATAACTATTATCTGAATTGCCTTTTATGAAATCCTCGGCGGCTTTTAATCTCGAAGCGACTTCTTCTCCGTCAGAATCCTTTATTTTTTTATCGATTATTCTGATAAGATCCTTGTGCTCTTTACGTATCCTGAACTCCCTTTCCCCGAAGAGCACGAAAAAAATGAATAGTAAAGAGGCAAAAGAAAGAGTTATAAGCGGAAAAACAAGTAACTCCCACGCGTAAACGCTCCCCGCGGCAAGGTTTCCCGCCATTTGAAATATAATCATTCCCGCTGTAAAAAGGATAAATATAAACCGCTCTTTTTTTGTTTTTCCCCGCCTGACGCAGTGCAGTATAAAAAGAGTTATAAACACCGCCGTTATCAGACCAACCGCCAGAAAAAATATACCGTCAAGCCCGAGATTTTCAAAAAAACCGCACATCGCGCCCAAAAAACTCTTATTCATTATATACCTCCAAAACATGATACATGTTCGTCGGTATCGTATAATGCCGTTTTGTGTCGTATATTGTCTTTGTGTGCCGAAATATTTTCCCGTTTACTTTTTAACGGTAATTATATATATTAAAATATAAAATATAAATTACTCTGTCTACTCTACCGCAACCTGTTCGCCTGTAAGAAGGCTGACGAGCGATTTTTTTATGACTTTGATTTTCAGAACTTTTTCGACCGCGCTCGCATACAGATTGACCTGCCCCGAATACCTGTGCAGTAGTGCCTCTCTGCCCGCTTTTGAATATTTATAATCGATTATTTCCGCGCCGTCTTCGCTTATTAAAAGTAAATCTATAACACCCTGAACGACAATTTCCGAATGGCTATCGGTGTCAAGCACCTGTTTAGCGGGAAGACTCACAAGAAAACTTTTTTCGCGGTATATTTTTTTATTTTCTATACCTTTAAACGCCTGACCCGACAGCGCTGTTTTTATGCTTTCGAGATTTATGGAATTGATTTGTTCTTCTGTCATCAGCCCGTCTTTAATAAAGCGTGCCTTTTCAAAATCAAAATCCGAATTAAAATCGTAAAGTTCCATGAATTTATGTGCCGTTATACCTTTTTCGCGCGCATTATCATCCGTTTCGGGATAAAGTTCGTTGACGGCGTAATAATCTTTGTTGACAGAGCCTTCCGAAAGGGCGGTTACGCTGCTTTTGAGCGGAAGAACGGTATCCGAAATATACGGATAGACCCAATCGAGGCGTTTTTTCATTTCCGACATTATTTCAGGATCGGCGCCCGCCATTATGATTTGTCTTTTTTCCTTTTCCGCACCGAAAAATCCGCACTCTTCCCTTTGATGGTCTATAATCGGAAGATAAGCGGGGATATAATCCAAAAATTTTTCCGCGCCCGAAAAAACTTCACGCCTGTCGTCGGATTCCGAAACGAAAGTCAGATGCAGTGAATACTTTGCGCGCGTTGTCGCCACATAAAAAAGTCGGAGCTCTTCCTTTACGGCGTTTTCGCGCATGCGCTCTTTTATTAACCCGCGGAGCGGAGTTTCATTCATCACTCCCGACTCGTCGTCATAATACTTGACCGCAAAGCCGTATTCGCGGTCGAACAGCACTTCGTCGCGCTCGCTGTCTTTATTGAAACGCCTTTCCAGTCCGCACGCCATCACGACGGGAAATTCCAGACCTTTGGACGCATGTATGGTCATTACCCTTACCGCGTTTTCCTCTCCGCCGACGGCAAGGTCGATATTTGACGAGGACGAGGAAACGAATTCCAGAAATTCCCTCACCGAATACCTTTTCCCGCCCGAAACGCTCGCAGATATAAATCTTCTAAGTCTTTTGGCTTTAATTTCCCCCGCGCTTTCGGAATACAGCGCTGCTTCCATATCCGAGTCGGCAACAAGCCTTTCAAGTATATCGTGCGCGCACAAAAATTCGCTTAAAAAACGCATTTTTTTAAAGTAGGCGTCGAACGCGCGAACCTTTTCGCCGAGAGATTGCATATTACAATCTTTACAATACTCGTATGCGGCGTAAAAACCGTCCTCTCTCTTAGCCTCTGGGCGAGAAAAATATCCGTCGCTTATTTCAAGAAGTTCTTCGTCGGTAAAATTGCCTATACGGCTTTTCATTACGGTCGCGAGAGGTATGTCCTTTATAAAGCAGTCTAAAAGTTCGAGCGCGGAAATAAGCACCCTTATTTCGGGATAGTCTTTTATGTCTTCTCTTACTTCCGAGTTGACGGGTATATTGTATCTTAAAAGTCCTTTTACGATTCCCGTAACAAATTCGTTGCTGCGGTTTCTTGTAAGGATGGCAATATCTTTAAAAGTAACGCGGCGGAACTCTTTTTCCTTTGCGTCATAGTATTTTTTGTTTAATTCGTCTGAAATTATCCCCGCGATAAGGTCTGCCGTATCGTTGCGCTCGCTTTCCTTTTCTTTTTTCATCTCTTCGAGTATATCGTAAATTCGGGGTTTTTCGGATTCTCTTTTAGCCCTTTCCTCAGGAATAAGTCGGTGAAGATACACTCTTCCTTCCTTTCCTTCTCCCAGTCCGCCCGTAAGCATCGAGCCTGACGCATAGTCGGCGCCGTAAAACTCTTTTGTCATGGAAAAAGAAAATATCCGGTTTACCGCGTTAAGTATGTTTTCCGCCGAACGGAAATTGCGGTTAAGCCTTACGGTACTCTCGCCGCATTCCTGCATTTTTTCGAATTTATCTCTGAAAAACTCGGGTCTGCAACCTCTGAATCCGTAAATACTCTGCTTTTCGTCCCCGACCATGAAGGTATTATTGTCGGATATAAGCGAAATTATTTTTTCCTGAACGCCGTTTATGTCCTGATACTCGTCGATAAAAATATAATCGTACTTACCTTTAACGCCATCCAAAATCTCTTTATCGCTCAGCGCTTTAAGCGCGAAATGTTCGAGGTCGTTAAAATCGACCGAATTTTCTTCGTTCTTTTCGAGAGCGTAAAGTTCGGAAAACCTGTTTAAAATTTTTATTATTTCCCCGCTGTGCTCGGACAGAATTTTTGTCTTTTCCAAGTCCGACTCGAAATTTTCCGTACAGCCCGAATACCTTGCAACGAGTTTTTTGAAGCGTTCGCGGCAAGAGGTAAGCAAGTCCTTGGCTTTTTTCGCCTTTTCGTCGAGATTTCTTTCAAGCCGCATATCGAGTTTGAAATTTTCGTAATTTTTAAGCACATAAACGTCTTTTCCGCTCATGGCATCCTCTGCCGCATTTAAAAGCGTTTCGGAAAGAGCGGCGCCCTTATCGGAACCGTAAGTTTTGAAATCAGCCAGGGCTTTTTTTAAATCCTCGCAAATTCTTTTAAGTTGCCGCACGGCGTATGAGTAATATGTGTCTATAAGTTCTCTAAAACCCTCTTCGGTATAAAACGTTAAAGCGCGGCCCGCTTCATAAGCGGGGTCTTCTTCGGTAACGCACTTTTCGTAAAGGTCAGCGATAAGTTTTTTAAACCTTGCGTCCGAACGCTTGTAAATATGCCTTTTAAGCACTTTTTCGAAAAGCGGGTCTTTGGCTTCGTAAAACTCTCGGAAAGTTTTGTTTATTGCCGATTCTTTAAGGGACTGCGCCTCGTTCTCGTCGCAAATTTTAAAATCGGGTGCAATTCCGGCGGCGAAAAAATAAGTGCGTATCAGACGGGCGCAGAAGGAGTGAAGGGTGGAAATATCTGCCGTCGATATTTCTCCCAACTGCTCGGCAAGCCTTTTATCTCCGGTGAGTCTCACTTTTTCAGCGAGCGACTTTTTGAGTTTGTCTTTCATGTCTGCCGCCGCCGCTTCGGTAAAAGTAACGGCGAGAACGCGGTTTACCTGCGTCTGCTTATCGGTAATAAGCCGCGTGAGACGTTCTATCATGACCGTAGTCTTTCCGCTCCCTGCCGAGGCGGAAACTAAAATATTGCCTTTATTATGCTCTATAACGCGCATCTGGTCTTCGGTAAAAGCCATATCTATTTCTCCTCCCCGTCAAAAGAATTTTCTATCGTACTTTCGTTTACCGAGCCCACCTCTCGCGCGGGAGAAGTACCTTCGCACAACCATTTATACTTACAATATTCGCACGTACCCTGATACGGGGACTGCGCGATAACGCCGTCAAGCATATATTCGGCGGCTTTGTCGCTGACTTTGAGCGCATAGCCGACATAAGCGTTAAGAGCCGATTCCGTGCTTGCTTTTTTTATCTTGTCCTTATCGAATGTTACGGGTAAAAGGTCGCTTGAACCTATCTCGTCAAGTCTCGAATCCTGCGCCAGAAGTATCGACTTGTCGTTTAAAAATTTCCCCGCCGCCATGGGCGCGTCTTTATCTTCTTTCGTCACGTAACGGTCGTAAACGGGATAATAAAACGCTCCCGCGAGTTTTTTACCTTTCACCGCCGCGGCATAAAGATAAAGTTGCAATTTAACGCCCGCGAAAAGCGATTTATCGCTCGCGTCCACACTGCCCGTCTTGTAATCTACAACCCGGTAATAATCGTTATAAACGTCTATCCTGTCTATTTTTCCCGTCAATTTGACTTTGCCTCCCGCAAGTTCCACCGGCGGATACTTTTTCCCGAAACCGAAAGCCGCCTCGAATTCATAAGGTCTGAACTTTGAACGCGTAAACTGATTGTGTATTTTTCGGCAGAACTTTTCGGCTTCTTTGATTATTCGGTTTAAAGCGGAAGAAGTATCTCCCTCGGAAAAAAACCGCTTATATTCGGGTCTCGATATTACAGGCTCCACTGCATTTTTGAACACTTTATCAAACACCTCGGGAGAGGTTATCGAATCTATATTTTTTACAAACTCCGAAAATATTTCGTGAATGAGATTTCCCGCGGAAAGGGGGTTGACGTTACCCTCCTCCCTGTCTTTGAGCCGCAGAAAATGCGAGGCAAAAGATTTATAAGGACAGGCGTAAAAATCTTCTATAACCGTCGGAGAGGTTACGGGTCTTATAACCGAGCGGCTGCTGCCTTCAAGTCTCAGTTTAGGCTCGGAGTTAAGCCTTGACGCGATATTTTTAACGCTGTCGGAATTTTTATACAGGTAATAATAAGCCGCGGGAAGCACAAGGTCGTTTTTCTCGCCGTCGATATACTCTCCGCAACCGCGCGCAAACGAATAAAGACCCTGCTTTTCGGTATAATAATCGGAAAGTTCGTCCGTATCGGTATCAATATCTTTATTTTTTACCGTAAACAAACTCGCGCAATAAGTTATTACTTCGCTTTTGACGTTTTCTTTGCCGTCGGGAGAAAAAAGCGGACAGGAAAGATAAAGTTTTTTACCGAACGCGGAAAGTCCCAGCCCCACACTCTCCTTTTCTCGGCGGTTTACTATTTTTATCTTCGGTTCGACGGAAATTTTTATTGACGAGAGTTTATCGATGTCAGAATCGGTTAAAAGCGCGACGTCGTCCTTTACAGACGGCACTTTGTCGGTAAGTCCCAAAGCAAAAAGATAATCCGCACAGGCAAGCCCCGTCTCTCGGTATCCGCCGGCAAACACCGCGTCGGCATACTGCGGAATTATCGAGAGTTCAAGCGCGGACACTCCGCCCGAAAAAAGAGTTTTAAATTCCGAAACGGTAATCGGAGTATCGCCTAAAATTAGTTCGAGTTGATTAAGTATTCCTTCCACCGCGTCGTATATTTGGTCGTTTACCGCCGCCTGGTCAAGTTCGCCCGCTTCTTTAAGCGACAAAGAAAATTCTTTCAGCGTGTTTTTTACGTCCAGCGTTTCAAGCATTTCAAAAACGCCGAAATCTTTTATAACCGAAGAGACTTTTTCCCTGAAAGCATTGTATTCTGATAGCGGCACGGACTCTTCTCCCAGAGTAAACGGAACAAATATCCTGCCGTAGTTAATATTGTATCTGATAAGGTAGTTTTCAAACTCGTCTGTAAAACGCTTGTCCTTGCAAAAGAGCGGGTTTTTAATAAAGGCACAAAGTGCTTTTCTCTCTCTGTTTTTTCTGAAAATCTCCGCATAATCGGATATAAGGCGTATAAGAGGGTGATTTACGGGTTTTTTACGTTCGTCGAGAAATAGCGGTATATCATAAAGATCGAAAATCCGCTTCAATTCGTCGCCGTATAGTTCTGTATCCGAAAGAGCGAGTGTAATTTCTTTATACTTTACGCCGCGGCAGACCAGACTTTTTATGCGTTTTGCCGCCCTCTCGATTTCCTCTTTTACGGTATAAGGCGAAGAATATATGATTTTATCCGTGCTCTCCTGCTTTTTTCCGAATGCGAACGGATTAAAAAGATTTTCCCTTAAAACGGCCGCCTCTTTTACCGCGGAGTCCGTAGCCCTCTGGCTTATACACTTTACGCCCGATTTCGCGCAAAGGAAGCGGAAAACTTCCGCCGTTTCGTTAAGGTAAAGATACTCGTTATCGCCGCCCGTAAGAATTGCGGTTACCGAGCGGGCGTTTTCAATAAGCGCGGAGACGGCGTCTCGCGCCTGCCTTGTCCAGCCGTTATAGCCCACAAGATAAACGTCCGAACGCTTAATGTCTTGGTCTTTTTCTATTACCGAAGACAGGCAGGAAAGTACCGACCCCTGATCGTCATAGCCGTTATCCGATAGAAACTGCTCGTACAACTTATAAACCTTGCCTATGTCCGAAAGTTTATTTTTCAAAATGCCCGAAACGCATTCGCACGCCCTGAACACATCTTCGGGAACGACGCCCGCGCTTTTTAACTGCATCAGAAGTTCGAAAAGAGACGGGGCGAGATTTGCTTTACTCGGCGCAAAACAGTCGAGCGGCGTGGTGAGCAATATCTTTTTAACCGCCATTGCCGAACCCTCGCGCGAAAGAACGTTATCCGAGCGTTTCCTTTTTGCAAGATAATTTCCGAAAGAATATACATCGGTGTTAAAACTCCCGCCGTATGCGGAAAGTATGCTCCGTTCAACCATGAGCGAAACTTTTTCTTCGCAGAATATTAAATTTTTACGGTCAAGGCCTTCGGTTTTACCTTTAAGGCAACCGTTCAGCGCAGAAAAAATATCGTAGTTTGACGGGCATAAAATGAGTTCAGCCCTTTTATTTATTATATTCATAAGAATATTGTAACATATTTTTTAAACTTTTAAAGTTTTTTCTTATACGGTTTTACAATTTTTTTTATTTATGCTATTATGTAATGGAAAACGACTTTCGGAGACTGAAATGAAAAAAATTCTGATTTCCTTTTTATTGGTTATAACTATTGTTTTCGGCGGATGCAGTTGTAACGCCCAACCCACGCTTTCTTTCGGCAACGAATGGAATAATTCTCAAACGGGAAAAGTAGGCATGAAGGAAACTCTTACCTATGACGTCAGCCTCAGCGAGAATTACAGTTCGGGCGATTACAGTTTGAATA
>CALWBJ010000193.1 GCA_944376035.1 uncultured Clostridia bacterium
TTTATATTTTAAATTTTACTGAAAATTAACGGTTATAATCTTTATAGAAAAATTAAAGATATTCTGATATGGACATAAAAGCATAAATAATAAAACATACAAAGAAAAAAATCAAATACACAGGAGAAACCAAAGTGATCGACTTTACCCCCTTGAAGAACGCAGACCCCGAACTTTACGAAAGCCTTGAAAAAGAACTTTCCAGGCAGAACAACAACATAGAACTGATTGCGAGCGAGAATTTCGTTTCCGAAAACGTCATGCTCGCGGCAGGCAGTCATTTGACCAACAAATATGCAGAAGGTTATCCCGCGCACAGATATTACGGCGGTTGCCAGTTTGTGGATATAGCCGAAAATCTTGCAATTGAGCGCGCTAAAAAACTTTTCGGCGCGGAGCATGCCAACGTTCAGCCGCACAGCGGCGCAAACGCTAACTTTGCGGTATATTTTGCGGTTTTGAATCCCGGCGATACGATTATGGGTATGAGTCTGGCGCACGGCGGACATCTGACACACGGCAGTCCCGTAACCGTTTCTGGTAAATACTTCAAAGCGGTGGGTTACGGCGTTTCCGAAAAGACGGGAGCAATCGACTATGACGACCTTGAAAGACAGGTCCTTGAAGTAAAACCCAAAATTTTCGTATGTGGCGCAAGCGCATATCCGAGAATTTTCGATTTTAAGAGAATAAGGGAAATATGCGATAAAGCAGGGGCGTATATGATGGTGGATATAGCCCACATAGCAGGTCTTGTAGCGACAGGATTACATCCCAGTCCCGTTCCTTACGCAGACTTTGTTACCACAACCACGCACAAGACTTTAAGAGGTCCGCGCGGAGGTATGATACTCTGCAAAGAAAAATATGCAAAACTTATCGATAAAGCGGTGTTCCCCGGTACGCAGGGCGGTCCGCTCATGCACATAATAGCGGCAAAGGCAGTAGCGTTTGGCGAAGCGCTCAAACCCGAATTTAAAGTTTACCAACAGCAGATACTTAAAAACGCCAAAGCAATGAGCGAGAAGTTTTTGAGTCTCGGCGTAAAACTCGTTTCGGGCGGCACGGACAATCACCTTATGCTTTTAGACCTTTCGGATAAAGACGTAACGGGTAAAGACCTCGAAAGAATGCTTGACGAAGTGAATATCACTGTCAATAAAAACGCTATACCTTTCGACAAATTAAGTCCGTTTATTGCGAGCGGCGTGCGTATAGGAACGCCGAGCGTAACATCTCGCGGATTCAAAGAAGAAGATTGCGAAAAGATTGCCGAACTTATAACCGAAATCATAAACAAAAAGGAAGCCGCTTACGACTACGTCAGAGCGGAAGTTAAAAAACTCGTAGAGAAATATCCTTTATATCAGGGAGTAATAAAGTAAAATGAAATATAAATCGGCTTTAAGTCTTATAGAAACCGAAATAGCGATAAAGTTCATTAAAGATACTTTTGAAAAAGAACTCGCGAAGGCGCTGAAACTAACTAGAGTTTCCGCGCCGCTCTTCGTGTTTCCGGAAACCGGACTTAACGATAATCTGAACGGCTATGAGCGCGCCGTAAGATTTGACGTTCTTTCGCTCGGCAGGGACGTTGAGATTGTCCAGTCTCTTGCGAAGTGGAAGAGAATGGCGCTTTTAAAGTACGGATTTAATGCGGGTACGGGGCTTTATACCGACATGAACGCCATACGTCGGGACGAAAATTTAGACGCCTTTCACTCTGTATATGTCGACCAGTGGGACTGGGAGAAGATTATAGAGAGGAAAAACCGCAAATTTTCGTATCTTAAAAAGACTGTAAAAAGCATTTACAGAGCCATACTTAAACTTTCTTCGGCGGTAGAGAAAAAATATCCCATGCTTAAACAAAATCTTCCGAAAGATATAACCTTTATTTCCACCGAGCAGTTGGAAAAAGAATATCCGAACCTTACGAGAAAACAGCGAGAGGACGCGGTCGCTAAAAAATACGGTGCCGTATTCTTACATAAAATAGGCTGGAATCTTTCGGACGGCAAACCGCACGACGGCAGAGCCGCCGATTATGACGACTGGAAACTCAACGGCGATATAATTTTATGGTACGACACACTGTCAACCGCTTTTGAAATTTCCTCAATGGGAATAAGAGTAGATGAAAAGAGCCTTGTAAAGCAGTTAAAATTCAAAAAAGAACTTTACAAACTTGAAAATCCCTATTGCCGGAGCATAATCAACAATACTCTTCCGCTTACTATCGGCGGAGGAATAGGTCAGTGGAGACTTTGTATGTTTTTCCTCAAAAAAGCGCATATAGGCGAAGTTCAGTCGTCGGTATGGTCGGAAGAATGTATAAAAGAAAACGCCGATAAAGGAATATACTTACTCTGATGGACGCGTTCGGGAGAACCCGTCTTTTAATAGGCGAGGAAAACCTTGAAAAACTCAAAAAGAGTTCGGTCGCACTTTTCGGAGCAGGCGGAGTAGGCGGATTTGCCGCCGAAGCGCTTGCAAGGAGCGGTGTGGGCAGTATTACCGTTTTTGATAACGACACGGTAAAGGAAAGCAATTTAAATCGTCAGATTATAGCAACCGCCTTTAATATCGGGACTGATAAGACAGAGGCGATTAAAGCGCGCTTAAAATCCATAAATCCCGATATAAAAGTACAATGCGAGAAAGTCTTTTATCTTCCCGAAAACGCCGATAAATACGACCTTTCTGGTTTTGATTATATTCTCGACGCGGTCGATACGGTGAGCGCTAAAATAACTCTTGCGGTAAAGGTAAATTCACTCGGTATTCCCATTATATCTTCAATGGGCACGGGGGGAAAACTCAATCCGCTTTTACTTAGCGTCGGCGATGTATTCGAAACCGAAGGCTGCCCTTTGGCAAGAGTCATGCGGAGAGAACTTAAAAAAGCGGGCGTAGACAAACTTAAAGTCGTATGGTCAAAAGAAAAAGCGGTTAAAAGCAGTAGGGAAGAAGACGAAGACGAGTGTTATAGTAAAAAGGCTTTGCAGCCTTCAATGATATTTGTTCCCGCATGTGCCGGAATTATAATGGCAAACGAGGCGATAAAGGATATAATAGGAAAACAATAAATAAAAATAATTATTATGAAATATCTTATTGCGTCCGACCTTCACGGTTCGGCATATTATGCGGAAAAATTAAAAGAAATATTTTACAAAGAAAAGGCTGATAAACTCATTCTTTTAGGGGATATCTATAATCACGGACCGAGAAACCCTCTTCCGAAAGACTATGCGCCCATGAAAGTTGCGGAGATTCTTAACGGACTTAAAGACAGGCTGATAGTAATAAAAGGTAATTGCGACAGTGAGGTCGATACCATGATTTCGGAATTTGATTTTCTGGACGCAGTATGTCTTGAAAGCGAAGGAAAGTCTGTTTTTTTGACGCACGGGCATATTTATAACAAAGATAACCTTCCTAAAACTCAGTTTGACTGCATTATTTACGGACATTTTCATACGGGTTTTATTGAAAAATCAGACAATACGGGAAATAAGGTTATTGCAAACGCGGGTTCACTCTCACTTCCGAAAAACGGTACTCAGAACAGTTATATAACTTTGGAAAATAATGTTCTCGATCTTAAAGACCTTGACGGTAACATTATTGACAAGACAATTATTTAATATAAAAAGCACGTGTGAAAAATTAAAAATAAAATTAAAATTTCAGATTTATCTTTTAAAACAGCGTTACGCGCGGAAAAATTCATTTTTCCGCGCGTAACGCTTTAAATTTTTTATTGACTGTATTCTCATTTGAAAATAAATTAAATAAACTTTTAAAATTTGTGGAAAATTAAAAATATTTATGTTAAACTGTTTATAAATAATATGATAGAAGGTTGATTTATGCTTTACAAAGAAAATTTTGAAGAAACCAAAAAATATTTCAAGGCTTTCTGGGAAAAAGAGATAATTGACCGCCCTCTTATCGCGGTAAAATGCCCGAAAGACGAATCTGACCCGGGTACGCCTATACACCCGCTTTACGGGAGCAGTGAAGATAAGCACCTTGAAGCGCTCAGGATACAGGAAGAGTATTTTTCCAAAACAGAATATTCTTTTGCCGAAGGTATACCGCAGTATACTTGTCCTTACGGACCCGATCAGTGCGGCGGATTTA
>CALWBJ010000194.1 GCA_944376035.1 uncultured Clostridia bacterium
AAGCACTCCGTCTTCAAGCGGCTGGCGCAGGGCTTGGAGAGTGGAGCGCGAGTACTCGGGCATCTCGTCTAAAAATAGAACCCCGTTATGCGCAAGGCTTATTTCACCGGGTTTTAATCTTGTTCCCCCGCCCGTCATCGCTACGGTGGTAGCGGTATGGTGAGGACTTCTGAACGGTCTTTTATAAATTATACCTTCTTCGTTAATCAAGCCCGCGACCGAATGTATTTTGGTGGTTTCGAGCGCTTCCGCAAAACTCATGTCGGGCATGATAGTGGGAATACATTTTGCAAGCATGGTCTTGCCCGTACCGGGCGCGCCCACAAACAGCAGATTATGCCCACCCGACACCGCCACTTCGAGCGCGCGTTTTGCAACCGCCTGACCTTTTACAAACGACAGGTCGGTATCGTAATGAATGTTTTTCTCGCCCGCAGTATATTTATGCTTTTCAACGGGCTCTAATACCGTTAGACCCGAAATATGGTCTATAACTTCTTTAAGACTATTTGCGGCGACAATGTTTATTCCGTCCACAAAAGATGCTTCCGCGGCGTTACCCGAAGGTATTATGAACTTTTTATAGCCTTTGTCAAATGCGGAGATAAGTATGGGAAGAACGCCGTTGATCCGCCTTAAACTTCCGTCAAGCGATAATTCGCCAAGAAAAACGGTATCTGAAAACTCAGCGGTTATCTGTCCGCTCGCTTTCAGAACGCCTATTGCCAAGGCAAGGTCAAATGCCGAACCCTCCTTTTTAACGTCGGCAGGCGCAAAGTTGGCGGTTATTCTTCTTGTCGGCACAGCCCTGCCGCTGTTTTTTATAGCCGAACGCACGCGCTCTTTGGACTCTTTTACCGCCGTGTCGGCAAGTCCCACTATCTCAAATGCGGGAAGTCCGTTGTTTATATCCACTTCGACGCTGACGGGTATACCGCTTAGACCGTCGAGTGCAAAACTTGAAATCTTCGCTATCATTTTATCACACTCACCGACAAAGAATTTTTATCAGATGACCACGGGAGTAAGAGATTGCCAGGTAAATAAAGCATACGGCGCGGAAATTCCCGTAAGCGCAGGTACGGCAAGTATAAACGCTACTGCCGCCGCAACGGTAACAACAAAGGTTATAATATTGAAAACGGTTACTTCTTTGCCGCGTATACTGAACAGTTTTTTGGATTTTTCCAACTCAAACGAATATATGAGCGCAACCGCCGCACCCGACGCGAAAATACTCGCAGTATAATATCCGCCGACAGCCTTATCGGTACATATTAAATTAAGAAGCCAACCAAAAAGCCACATTGATAGGAATACCAAGTACGGGAAAGCAAATCCCATTTTTCTTCTGCTGTCAAGCCCTTTTCCTCTGCTGTCAATGAGGGTAAGAATAAGATATCCGCCGCAATACATAAGAGAAAAGAGGTTCAGGAAAGATACTATAATATTTCCGAAAACAAATTTATCCGCACTCTGAACTTCCACGCCTTGATTCACTATCCAACCCAAAACGTTAAGCGAGTTTACCGCGTCGTAAGACGTGTGATTGACGGCGGTGAAGCCCGATAAGAAATGTTTAAGCGCATAACTGAACAGTCCCGTATTGGAATAAGCCGTACTGAATGTAGGATAACCGATAAGGAAAACAATGCTTATGAGTATTATAGGCAAGAATATAAATCCTGCCAAAGTGATGGCAAAAGTAAGAGTGAATTTATTCACATATTCGCGTCTGCAAAAGGAAAGTCCCGAAACATCCGCAGAATTTATTTCTGCTTTTCTTGCCGCATATGCTTTATATTGACGGATAAATCCGAAAACAAGCATACCTATAAATACAGGCGCGAAAAAGAGCGCTTGAGATTTAGTTACCAGAGCAAGCGAGTATGCCGCTCCGCCGAGAAGCAGGTTAGTAAAGCCCTTAGCAGGTTTTTTGGAACTTATACCCTTTCTGCAAAATAAGTATAGCGAATAAGCCGTGCAGACAATAAAGAAACTCATAAGCGCGTCGGCTTGTCCGAGCGTTGCAAATCCCAAAGAAAATCCGCCGACTGCAAAAAGCAGTGCAAATAAAAACCCGTAAGAACTCTTGTTGAACGCCATTTTTCCGAAAAAATATAAAACGGGGATAGTGCCTAACGTGAAAAGCAATGGAATTATTCTGAGCCCGAAAGTGTTAGCGCCGAATATCAGAATGCCTAAGCCCATGAGATATTGCGCCGCGGGATTTACCGTTTTATCAACAAAAGTTCCCCGTCCCGCATAAAGGTCTCTTATTCCGTCAAGCGTATAACTTTCGGATTCCGTAAAAATCGTTCTTTTGTCGTTATTGTATTTACCGTCCGATATACGGTTTACGTCAAACTTATTCTGCTCGTCGATAAGCAGATTTGCAAGCGCTATTCCGTCATCTTCTTTATTTATTTCAGAACTATCGGCAAAAGAGGTATAAAGCCCGGTTTTTCCGCCCGAAGCAAGAGGTGTGGCTTTTAAGAGAGTCTTTACGCCCTTATCGTTTTTACCGACAAACGCGACCTCGTTGATTTTTACTGTTGATTTAGTCGCTATATATAAATAGTTTCTTGTAGAATAGGTAACGTCCGAACAAAGCCTGACCCAGCCGCCCGGTATCATATCGTCGGCGTCGTTATCGAACGTTTTTGTAACGTAACTGTATCTTCCCGATGAGCCGCTTGCAAAACCCGTATAAAAAGTTACCGAATTGCCGCCGCTACTGTGGTCGGGCCCCCCGAGGTTTATCCAGACACTGTCCATTTCGTTACCGTCAGAGTAACTTACCGAATAAAATACGGCGTCGGAATAATCGACTTTATCAAGATTACCGGTCTGATAATAAGTAGACGGCGCGCCGAAATTACCGAGCCCCAGACATGCCAGCACAGTAAAGCACACTCCCAAAACTACCGCAAACACTCCCCAGATATTCTTTTGCAAAAAACTTTTCATATAACCTCTTTCCCCGCTCTGCAAATCAAACCTTTTTAACGGCAAATCATTTTATCCGTTAATCGGATGTAATTTATTTGCTATTTTACAACGGTACGACTTTTGTTTATGATGTTTACACGGAAAACAACTTTTATTGAATCTAATTAAAGTGCTTTAATAGTAAAATACACAATTTCCCAGTATAAAACCATTATAGATTATTATATAATATTTACATTTAATTTTCAAGGAAAAATCTGCCTGTTACTAAAAAAAATAAGGACTTCCTAAATTCGGACAGTCCTTTATCTTTCAGTTTGATTACCTTGCTATTTCTTTTACTTTTGCGGCCTTACCCGTTCTCGCTCTGAGATAATAAAGTTTCGCGCGGCGAACCTTACCTTTTCTCATGACCTTGATGTCGGCAACTTTGGGTGAGTGAATGGGGAAAGTTTTTTCCACACCTACGCCGAAAGACATTCTTCTTACCGTAAACGTTTCGGAAATGCCGCCGTGTTTTCTGGCGATAACTATTCCTTCGAAAGCCTGCAACCTTTCTCTGTCGCCTTCAATGACCTTTACCATTACCTTAACGGTATCGCCAACCGAAAATTCGGGAACGCTCGGCTTTAAATTCTCTTTGTTTATTGCATCGATTATGCTGCTCATTGTGCTTTATCCTCCATATAAACTAAGCGTTCATTGAACATTAAAGTTAAGCGGAACGCCCGAAAGCCTATCTATAATATCATTTTTTTTGCCGTTTGGCAAGCATTTTTATATAATTTACCTAAATATTATATTTTTTACGCTGATTTTTTCTTTCTGTCAGTTTTTATTCTTGTATAAAAACATTTTTATAATATCTCAGCAATTTATATCCGTTTTTAATTCGAATATTTAGTCTTTTAAAATTCTCCGAATCCGCCGTCTGATCCGTTTCTGTCTATATAATCGCAATAATCGTTTACCATTCTTATTCTTTTTATCTGCGTAAAAATAGCCAAAGATAATATACCTATCGAAACAACAAATATGACGATTATAAGAATCAGTCCCGTAATTTTACCGTTATCGAATTTAAGAACCGAATCGGTCATATTTTCAAAACTTTTTACGAGCGCAACTTCAAGATTATCCGCGTTTCCTTTAAGATAATTTTCCATATCTTTCTGAAAAGAATTAAATATTGTGTTAGTTACAATACTCGCCGTGTCGTTTCCTGCCATATCCAGCCATATATAAAAACCGTCGTCGCTTACAACTACCATTATCATGTAATGACCTTCGTCGTCAAACCTGTCAAGATAATAATCGTAGGCATAATCTTCAAGAGTATATTTTGAAAGCGTCCCGTATACTCTATCGGGGAAAGAACTTTCCGCTAATATACACACAAACGGTTCCGCTCCCGTCTTATCGTAAAAGGCTTTCATGCAGGCGTCAAAACTTTCGGTATCTTTTACAAGTCCCTTCTCGTCATAAAGATAAACTCCGCTCGGAACACATACATTGTTTTTCAGTCTTCGTGGAATTAAATCGCTGATAGTAAATATTTTAATAATAAAAAGTAAATATTTTTACTAAAAGCCGAAAGCGTTTTCTATATGGTTTATTTCGCCGTTTTCAATCTCGATAACGTCAAAACGGCAAGGCGCATCGGTGAGTTTATTTTTTTGCAGATATTCAGACGCCACCATATAATATTTATCCCGCTTTTTCAAAGTTACCGCTTCGGACGGCGCACCGAAATCATCGTTTATGCGTGTTTTTACTTCAATAAAAACTACCGTGTCGCCGTCTTTGGCTATTATGTCTATTTCACCTATACGTGTTTTAAAATTTCTTTCTGTAATTTTATAGCCTTTATCGCTCAGGAACTCCGCCGCTTTGTTTTCGCCTGCGCGCCCCAGAAATTTTTTATAAAAGTTTTTCTGTGCAATCTGCAAGGTCCTATCTCCTTGATTTTTTCTATATGCGCTTTTGTGCCGTACCCTTTGTGTTTTTCAAATCCGTATTGCGGAAACTCTTTTGCGTATTCTTCCATAAGTTCGTCCCTGTAAACTTTTGCGACTATGGATGCGCAGGCCACGGTATAGCTTTTCAAATCGCCCTTTACTATGTATTCGGCATTTATGGGAAGATGAGTATTCACTCCGTCCACAAGAGTTATATCAGGCTTGACGGAAAGACCATCTACCGCCTCGGTCATGCATTTTTTTACTGCGGATAAAATATTTATGGAGTCTATCTCTTCTTCGTCAATCGAACATATATTAAACGCGACCGCAGTTTCCCGGATTTTTTCCGAAAGTTTTTTTCTTACCGAAGGCGAAAGTTTTTTGCTGTCGTCAACTCCTTCTATCAGTCGGTCATAAGGCATAATTATCGCGCAGCACACAACAGGTCCCGCAAGCGGTCCCCGTCCGACTTCATCCACTCCCGCAATAATTTTATATCCGTTTTCCAGACATTTCCTTTCGAATAATAATTTATCCATATATTTTAATATAAGTTAAAACAATATAATTTTAAAATAAAATAAATTACATCAATTTATATTTTATAAAACGCTAATTGTAATTATCAGTATTAAACGTACATATCAATATTTAATAATGTGAAAAAATCAGTCAAGAAGTATTTTTCCTATCCTACCTTTTCTGAAATCGTCAATAACTGCGACCGCGCACCTTTCGTAGTCGCACTCGCCGCCCTTCATGATAAAGCCGCGCCTTATACAAATTTTATTGAACAATTCCGGCGCGGGAAGAGAAGGGTCGTCTATACCGTATTTTTCTTTGAGTAAATGCGGATATCTTTCTGCGAGAAATTTAATAAGTTCATAAGCAAGGTCGGAAAAATCCAGGTTAGCATCGTTCATACTGCCTATAAACGCCAGATGCATTGCGAGAGTCTGATTTTCAAACGCAGGCGGCATGGTACCGGGCGTGTCTAAAAGTTCGAGGTCTCTAAGTCTTACCCACTGTCTGCCTCGGGTTACTCCCGCTTTATTGCCCGTCATAGTCTTTTTGCCGCCCGAAAGGGCGTTTATTATAGTCGATTTACCCGTGTTAGGTATTCCCGCTACCATTATTCTTACGGGCTTAAAGATTCCTTTTTCTTTGTTTTTATCAAGTTTCTCTTTTAAAAGCGAAAAAATTTCCGAATACAGAAGGTCTACCGTCTTTTTATCGACAGCGCTTACGGCAACCGCGCGTCTTCCTTCGTTTTTAAAAGACGCAAGCGTTAATTTTATATCTTTATCGGTAACCAGGTCGCTCTTGTTTATAACATACAGAATTTTTTTATTTATAAACAGTTTATCGAGTTTTCCGTTCAGCGAGGCGTGCGGAGCCCTGGCGTCCAGCACAAGCAAAACGCCGTCCACGAGTTTTACGCTCTCCTCCATCATTCTCATCGCCTTGGTCATATGACCTGGAAACCACTGTAAATGCTGCATGTTAAAATTTAATCCTGTTTTTTAAATTATTTATCTATGTTGATATAAAAAATTTTTGCCGATATAAAAATTATTTTTGTTTTTTATTCTTTTTTGTCGGCTTATCATCTGATACAGGCGTGGCTTTTATCAGGTCGGGTCGTTTTTGCATTGTTATTTTCAAAGCCTCTTGTTCGCGCCATTTATCGACTTCTTTATGATTTCCGCTTAAAAGCACATCGGGAACTTTCAATCCCATAAATTCCTGAGGGCGGGTATACTGCGGATACTCCAAAAGCCCTGCGGAAAAACTTTCCTGCATAAGCGATTCTCTGTTTATAACTCCGTCCACGTATCGGCTGACCGCGTCTACAACCGCCATCGCGGGGATTTCTCCGCCCGTAAGGACAAAATCTCCGACCGAAAGTTCTTCGTCGATATATAGGTCAATAACCCGCTGGTCCACCCCTTCGTAATGACCGCATAAAAGCAAAATTCTGTCAAGAAGTGCGTATTCCGTTACTACGCTCTGATTAAAAACTCTGCCTTTCGGAGAAAGATAAATTCTTTTGGCTTTATGATTTTTATCGACCGCCTCTATCGCGGAGGCTATGGGCTGAGCCATCATGACCATTCCCGCTCCGCCGCCGAAAGGCGCGTCATCGCACTTTTTATGTTTATCGAGCGTGTAGTCGCGTATATCGGTAATAACTATTTCCAGTTTTCCGCCGTTTACAGCCCTGCCTATTATGCTTTCTTTAAGCGGCGCGAACATCTCGGGAAAAAGAGTAAGAATATCAATCCTCATAACACCCCACCTCTTCGAGCCGCTTCTTTTTCACCGTTACAGTTTTTTCTTCAACGTCTACTCTTATCACTAAGTCTTTTAAAAACGGAAAACGCAGAATTTTTCCGTCTTCGCAAAGGACGGTAAAAATATCGGTTCTGGCGCTTGTTACATCGGTGATTTTACCAACTTTTTCGCCCGCGTCGGTGATAAGAGCGCAGTCAATGATATCCGCAATGAAAAAAGTGTCCTCTTTGAGTTCTACCGCATCCTCGCGCTTAACGCACATAAATTTACCGCGTAAAAGTTCGGCGGCATTCCTGTCGTTTACACCGCTTAACGCCGCTATAACCGCTTCCGCCCCCACTTTAACGGATAAAACCCGATAGTTTTCTCCGTCAATTATTACGTTTTTCAGTTTTAAAAAACGCGCAGGGTCGTCGGTAAGGGGTTGGACTTTTACTTCGCCCTTTATACCCTGCGGCTTTGTTATCAATCCTATTTTTAAATAATCGTTCATTATATTCTCTGATTTTTCCGCAATTAAAATAAGTATATAACTTTCTTTACGGTAATTTCTGCATTTACTACATTTTACTATAATTCAATGCGCATTTCTTCGCTCTGACGCGCTTTACCATACCTTATTTTCAATAATTTAAAGGGCATTAACGCAAATTGCAGCGCTTTAACTTAGCGTATTTAGACATGCTTGACATCTACTCGCAAGTATCTCACTATATTTTACCCGCGGAAAAAAAGAGGGGGAAAATTATTCTTCCCCGCGCTCTTTAATTTCAATATTATATTTTTTATTTTCTTTTGCCGAACCCGCTTTAACGAGAGTGCGAAGAGCCTTGGCTATCTTTCCCTGACGGCCTATAACCTTTCCCATATCGCTCGGCGAAAGCGTAACGGTAACAGTTACCTCCCTGCCGCTGTCAGCAATATCGTATTCCACTTCGTCTGGCTTTTCGGCAAACTGTCCTATAACAAATTTAATCAGTTCTACCATATCCGCTCCTTAAAAGCCTTATTTGGATTTACGGACTTTGGTCTTAGCGGGCGAAAGTTTGGTGGGCTTAGGTAAAATTCCCTGATTAATGAGTATTGTCCTGACCGTTTCGGTGGGCTGAACGCCTTTTTTAATCCAGTCCTTTGCCTTTTCCGCGTCGATTACTATTTCAGCGGGCTGAGCGATAGGATTATAGTGTCCTACTTTGTCGATATACGCTCCGTCGCGTGCGGTTCTGCTGTCGGTTACAACTATGCGGTAGAAGGGGGATTTTTTGTCGCCCATTCTCGTAAGTCTCATTTTTACTGCCATTTTTCTGTTCTCCTTAAATTTATATCTTTAATTTTTATTTAAATTTTAATTTTATTTAAATTTATTGTCTGATTTTTAGTTTTTATATGATTACACGATGTCAAAACTTAAACATTTTATTGTTTTTCATTTGTTTCATCATCTGTTTTGTCTGCTCGAACTGTTTTAAAACCCTGTTGACTTCCTGAACGCTTGTGCCCGAACCGTTTGCTATGCGGTTCTTTCTCGACGAATTTATTATCGAAGGATTCTCTCTTTCGCGCATTGTCATAGACTGAATGACCGCTTTCATGCTGAGAAGTTTTTTCTCGTCAATATCCTCGTCGCGAATTTTAAACTTACTGCCCATACCGGGTAGCATTGCAAGGACGTCTTTTAATCCGCCCATCTTTTTCATGGTTTCGAACTGTGAAAGATAATCGTCGAGAGTAAACGAGTTTTCTCTGAATTTCTTTTCCAGTTTTTTAGCCTGTTCTTCGGTTACCGCCTCCTGAGCCTTTTCGATAAGCGTTAAGACGTCGCCCATACCGAGTATACGGTTTGCCATACGGTCGGGATAGAAAGGTTCAAGGTCGCCTAACTTTTCTCCCACACTGCAAAACTTAATGGGTTTGCCGGTTACCGCTTTCATGGAAAGCGTCGCGCCGCCGCGGGTATCTCCGTCAAGTTTGGTAAGAACAAGTCCGGTTACTTCAAGCCGCTTATTGAAAGTATCCGCAACCTCGACTGCGACCTGACCGGTCATGGAATCAACTACAAGAAGAATCTCGTTCGGATTGACTTCGGCTTTTATTTTTTCAAGTTCCTTCATCAGTTCTTCGTCGATCTGCAATCTTCCCGCAGTATCGATTATAACCGTGTCGAATCCGTACGATTTGGCATAATTAACGCCTTCTTTCGCTATCTTGACGGGATTGCCCTGCCCTTTTTCAAATACCTGACAACCTGCCTTTTCACCGACGACTTTAAGTTGATTTATAGCCGCGGGGCGGTATACGTCGCATGCGACAAGCAACGGTTTTTTCCCTTGTTTTTTTAAGAGCATGCCGAGTTTTCCGACAAGCGTTGTTTTGCCCGCGCCCTGCAAGCCCGCCATCATTATAACGGTCGGCGGTGTGGACGATACGGCAAGTTTACTGTTAGCACTGCCCATGAGCGCGATAAGTTCTTCATTGACTATCTTTATAACCTGCTGGGTAGGACTTAAACTTTTAAGTATTTCCTGTCCCACGGCGCGCTCGGAAACTTTGGCGACAAACTCCTTTACGACCGAAATATTGACGTCCGCTTCGAGAAGGGCAATTCTGACTTCCCTCATCGCCGTCTTGATTTCCAGTTCGGTGAGTCTGCCGTGCTTGGTAAGTTTACTGAAAATATGATTGAGTTTTTCGGATAAACCTGAAAATAATGCCATTATCTACCTATCAATTCCAAAATGCTCTCAGATAATTTTTCGTCTTTGGTTTTTAATTCGGAAGCGATTTTTTTAAGCGCGTCGTATTTCTCTTTGAGTTTGAGACTTTTTTCGTAATCTTCGAGTTTGTTTTTAACTTTTTTCACCGCGTCGTAAACGCTCTGCCTGGTCGTGCCTTCGGTTTCGGCTATCTCCGATAAAGATAAGTCGTAAAGATAATGCGAACCGAAAAGTTCTTTTTGTTTATCGGTAAGAAGACTTTTATAAAGTTCAAAAAGTTCGATATAGAAAAAATCTTTTTCTTCCATTCTTCCCCCGAAAAAGTCGGCTCTTAATATTTAGCCATTAAAACTCGGATTTATAAGTCCGCGTCCGCCAAGCCCGAATAAAAAAGGTGTAAAACAATTTTGCTTTACACCTTTGTATTATACATAGCAGACATCACCTTGTCAAGCGATTTTTATTAAAAACATATTTGTTTTGATTTTCTTGACGCTATTTACTATTGGTATGAATATAGTGCCTCGGAATTTTATAAACACTTCATTTTTATAAAGTTAATTAATGCTTATATCATTAATATTCCAGATCGTCAGCACTATCAGGCGCGCTATAACTATCTGCGTCGTCAGTTACTTGGTAATTGAGGTTGACGTTAACCGTAGCTCTATCGGATGCACCAAAGTCTCTGGAACCTACAAATGCGACGTTACTTTTTACCGTTAAATCCAAGTTTATTGATACCAATGTATTAGTGACGTTATCAATTTCAATTACGAAATCAATCTTTTTGGATTGAATATCGTTATCATCATAATCTCCCAATACCTTAATGCTGTTAGCCACAAACGGATTCAATTGAACTGTTTCGTTTATGTAATCAAACAAATTCTTAACACCGCTTTGGGATAACGTCAAAGAGTATTTTGATACGTTATTATTTGCCGTAACAGACGTAGAGTTAACGTTAGTTGAATTTAGGAAAGTACTATCAAGCAACAAGTAATATATATCCAGATTGCCTCTTTGAGTGCCGCTAACTGCAACAGGATCGTCATATCCTATCAGTTGTTTAACCCTATCGTATATTGCGCCGTCAGATGTGTTTCCTCTGGCAAACTTAACGTCCTTTAATTCTAATGATGCGTATAAATCATCGTTCTTGAAGTCTGAATCAATTTCAATCAAGTTAATAAAGTCACCACTGTCATTTCTCTTGCCATCGCCAGCAACGGTAGCATTGATAGCAAGGTTGGCAAGACCGTAATCTACGCCGGTCCTTAGCTTGAAAGAACCGGAACTTACGCTTTGATCCTTATATGCGTCAATTGCAGCGTTAATCTTTTGTAGGTCGCTATTGACGGACGCAGAGTCAACTTTTAAATTACCTATATTTGGCAAACTCATTTGGGGCGCTTGATTAGTTTTTGTAAAATCCATCTTGTAGGTTATTTCAACCTTAACGTTTAATGCCGTAACCGAAAAAGAGTATTCGTATTCAGAAAGATTGTGGTCGACGCAATCTGCCTTAATTGACAAGTCGGATTGAATATTGGGCATATTTAATTTGAGAATTCTCTCTACCATCGGGTGATCGATATAATTCAAAATTAAATTAACGACATCGGAAACATTTGTCTTGGTTTTAACGGCGTATTCGCCTCCATTCCTGTCAATTGACGTTATATCAGCATCGGAATAATCAAACAATGCCTTCGCAAATGATGATGAATTATACTTTTGAGTATTAGTATCTATACTTGTAGAGAAACCTATGACTTTGCCATTTTCATCGAGTTCAACTCTATTGTTGTTACTGCCCTTTTTGTATTCGTAAATTTCGCCATCATTGAATAACAGCCCACTATTGGTATGATGATCCAAAAATCCTATCTCACCGGACTTGCTGTATTTAGATGTACCGTTTTGATTGCCTTCAACAGTACCAACAACAGGCGCGGTAATAGACAGGTTAAGGGTGTAGTTGTATTCAAACCCTAATGTCTCGTCCCCTAAAGTGTTCTCCCTCGCGTTTAAGAAATACTCTTTGTATGGAATAAATTTTGCATACAGGGTAATATTGCTATCCACTGTAATTGGGAAGGTTGCCTTGTTGTTAAAGGTGCTGTCCAAATACCAGTCGTCAAATTGGGTTTTATTTTTGTCGGCGGGTATATTAGACGGCTTTTGCAATAAATCACCTTCTTCCAACTTTATAGACGGCAATTCCGTATTGGCAAAAACAATATCATACTTCGTCTCTGTTTCGCCGGATGTCCCTCCGCCGCAAGCGAACATAAATCCTGCGGTCAGCATAAAAGCCAATAACCCCGTGAGCAAAATTCCCTTTCTTAATTTTAACATCTATTTTTCCTCTTTCTATTTTTTATTTTATTTTGTTTTTTTAAATGCTTAATTTTACGGATTTTGAATTCAATAAAACTTTAACGGACTTTTAATTATAATTCTTTAAAGATTGATATATTTCAAAGTTATTTTCTTTTTTCTCTTTTAACTCTCTCTTTTCTTTAAGCCACTCAGCCAATCCGAAGGGAAAGTAAAACGCGGCAAAAACCGAACTTATCACAAGACCTATCAAAAACCAAACTACTGAAAGCGTTATCGCCAGAAAAGAAAGAGTGAGTTTTACGCATATGAACCAGATTATACCGTCAAGGTCAAGCGAAAATATTATTCCGGGCATGTTAAAAGAGCGCATAAAAAACTCTATACAATCGCAAACGGCGTTATCCCATATCCATTGAGATACGAGAGCAAACACGGCGTAAGCACATACGATTCCGCCTAATATGGCGAGCATGATATTGTTTAACTTAAACCCCACTATCATGAGAACTACAAGAGTAACAATCGCGGCGGCAACCGACCAGAACATACTCACTTTAAATTCCGATTCATGGGTGCGCTGCTCGGCAACCGATTTTTCATACGTCTTTTTCGCACTGCACGTATTACATATTACAATTTGTCCGTCGGTAGTTTTTTCCACCTTATAGTCGTTGACCTTACGGAGCGGTTTTTTACATATATCACAGTAACCCATGATTATTGTCTGAGCGCCGTATTCCGACTCTGAGGCTTTAACCCCGGACGCCGTCGCAGCCGCTTCCGAAGAACTTGCTTCCATTGATGTAAGTTCGTTTATGGAACAGGAAAAAATTTCACACATCTTTTTTATTGTATCTATATCGGGTTCGGATAGTCCTTTCTCCCATTTAGATACAGCCTGCGCGGAAATGTTAAGTTTCTGTCCTAACTCTGATTGAGTCATGTTCTGTCTTTTTCTGTACTCTGCAATATTTTTGCCTAAATCTTCCATTTGTCTTTCTCCTTTTTTTCTTACATTATATTAAAAACTTTCGGAAAACAAAAATATTATCATTCAACCGTAAGTTGAATCACTATACAAATAGTTGTAAATAGGAAAAAACCGATATTTTATTACAAAAATACAGTTATAAACTGTGTTTTTTAATATTATATCATGTAAATGACTATAATACAATAAAAAAGTGAAAATTTATGGAAAATATAGAAAAGTATTTAAGCAACTTTACGTTGAATTTAAAATTACTCAGAAAATCGGCACACCTCACTCAAACGGAGATGGCGAAAAAATTGGGCATTACCTATCAGTCGTACCAGTCTTACGAATACGGGAAATCTCTGCCCTCTCTTCCTATAATGCTCGCGCTTGCGGATATTTTTGACGTGAATTTGGACAGCTTTTTCGGAAGAGACTGAATTTAATAATAAATTTATCATAATCAATGTTAGTAATCATGGATCCGATTAGACAAACCTTGATACAGAAATTCTATACTTGATTGTCATTAAACATTGCGACCTCAGAGGCCGAAATATAATGATTAGTTTCGGATATTTTATATTAGTGATATAAAAATTCGCCGCGGCTGTTATTGCAGCCGCGGCGAAATATAATGTATAATAATTTTGATTCTACTCGTTTTAGTGTAATGATTGAATTTCCGTTACGATTAGCATTTAATTCACGATACGCTAAAGATTTAATTTCTGAAATCTAAATAAAATAGCAAACAGTTAAAATGCAGGATTTTATTTTAAAAACTTCTGTCTGTCCGATACAAGCGAATCATTTTATTACTAATCCCGACAAATTAAATTATTTACTATAAATACTGTTCTAACGTTGTTTTTTTCTTCCCAACCGCACATAAAGATTATAGACTTCATCGAAAACGCTTTTGTTAATCAAATCTCGGCGAGCGTTTTCTCCTACCTCTTCGCGTCTGTCTGATCCGAGAGCGCTAATGACCGTATCCGCAAAAGCAGTTTCATCAAGGGGCGACAAGTATCCGTTCACCCCGTCGGTTATTATTTCCGCCGACGACGAGCCTTGTATGCACACTGACGGAACACCTTGACTCGCCGCTTCAAGAATAGTTACTGACGCATTATCGCAAATTGAAGGAAAAACATTCAATTTTGATAAACGGTAAAGTGCCGCTACTATTTTTTTATCCTCTATGAATCCGGTAAATATACAATCATCATAAATAGAAAGTTCTTTTGCCATGTCCTTGATTTTTTCAAAGTCGCTACCGCCGCCAGTCATTATCTGTTTGAACTTTACGCCTTTGTCTTTCATAACTTTAAGCGTCCGCAAAAGAAAGTCTATATTTTTTGTTTTTATTTCCATTCTGGAAACAAATGCCAGAACGTTCGGGGTATCTATGTTATAAATTTTCTTTAACTTATTTATAACGCACTCATCTTCAAAATATTTAAAAGAAGTGGTGTTTCTTATAACTTTTGTTTCAGCTGTTACACCTATGTTATTATATATGTTTTTTGCAGCCTCGCTTACACACCATACCTCATCGGCTTTATTTAATTTTTTTACCGCTTTTTTTGTAAGTATTTTAGATATAAACTTACTTTTCGTTATAGAGTAATAGTCTTCATAAAGTTTGGTATGACCGTGATAAACTACGGGAATATTATGTTTTTTAGCCATTTAAAGCGCAAAAGAAGCAAGCCCGAAAAAAGTATGAATATGTATTATGTCTACATTTAATTGCGCGAAAAGTTTTTTAAGTTTACCGTCAAACTGCGGCAACGGTATGTCGCCTATACTTTTAATAAACGGCAGAGTTTTGCAACGTATAACCGGAAAATCAACGTTATCATGATATCTGCGGGCACCTTGACAGAACAATATAATATTACACTTATCTTTAAGGTTTTCGGCAAGATTTTCAATAACAGTAGTTACTCCGCCTATAAAAGGCCTGTAAATATCAGAAAAAAAGGCAACGTTAAGTTTACCGTTTGTTTTATATTCGTCTAAAAGTTTTTCATTATGTATTTTCATTTTTCTTTGTCTGCAAATATATTTTAACGAAAGAACGGCTGGAATTGGTATTATTCGGATTTTCAGAACAGGCTTTCGACAAAATCCCGGGCGTCGAAGTCTTCGATATCGTCTATTTTTTCACCTGTTCCGACATAGCAGACTGGGACTTCGAGTTCGTATGATAGAGAGATTATAAATCCGCCTTTTGCCGTTCCGTCGAGTTTGGTAAGTATTATACCGTCCAAACCTACTTCTTTGTTAAACACTTCCACATGATTGTATGCGTTCTGACCGGTAGTAGCGTCGAGCGCGATAAGTTTATAGAAGTTGGCTTCGGGATATTCGCGTTTTACCACCCTGTCCATTTTCTTTAATTCTTCCATGAGGTTTGACTTGACGTGGAGCCTGCCCGCAGTGTCTATTATAAGAACGTCGGTCTTTTTTGCTTTTGACGAGGTGATTGCGTCAAACACCACCGCCGACGCGTCCGCGCCTTCCGAGTGTTTTATTATTCGGGCTTTTGCCCTTTCCGCCCATACTGTCAGTTGGTCTGCCGCAGCCGCTCGGAAAGTGTCCGCGGCGGCAATGGTAACGCTCTTTTTCTCGCGCGCGAATTTATTGGCAAGTTTCCCTATGGTAGTAGTCTTCCCCACTCCGTTCACGCCTATAACCATTATTACCGCAGGCGGTATTATTTTTATTGGGTCGGCATAATTAAGGGTTTCGAAAAGTTCGTCTTTTAAAAGATTTATGACATACTCTTTATCCTTGCATTTTTCCTTTATCGCCGTCTCCTTTATCTCGTCCACAATCTCCATTGCAGTTTTTACCGAAACGTCGGAAGAAATCAGTATGTCTTCGAGTTCTTCGTAAAATTCATCGCCCAGTTTATTCTTGGCGAAAAGTTCGTTAAGTTTTTTGGCGATACCGTCGCGGGTCTTTGCAAGCACCGCTTTGAGTTTTCCGAATAGTCCCATAATTTATTATAAATCCTCTTGACTTATTCTTAATGATGATATTTTTTATCTTATGTTCTTAACTCTTTTAACAAATTACAGTAAAAACGACTTTTAGAATTATCTTTAAGTTTAAAGTTAAACGGCAGTCTGATCCAACGCGACGGCGTCTGAAAGTTTAACCGAAACGGTCTTGGAAACGCCTTTTTCCTGCATTGTAACGCCGAAAAGCGCGTCTGCAAGTTCCATGGTCGGTTTTCTGTGAGTTATGACTATAAACTGCGTTTCTTTGCTGAATTTTTTAAGGTATCTTGCAAACCTGTCAACGTTAGCCTCGTCAAGCGCCGCTTCTATTTCGTCAAGTACGCAGAAAGGCATGGGGCGCAGTTTAAGAATTGAAAACAGTATCGCAATGGCTGTGAGTGCTTTTTCTCCGCCCGAAAGCAACGATAGTTTCTGCAATTTCTTTCCCGGAGGTTCGGCTATGATTTCCACGCCCGCTTCGAGTTTGTCGTCCACTTCGCTGTAATCGAGTTCTAACATGGCTCTGCCGCCGCCGAAAAGTTCTTTGAATATACGCTGGAAGTTTTCGTTTATCTTGTTGAATCCCTCGTCGAACTGAGAAAGCATTTCCGTCTTGATTTTGTCTATCGCTTCTTTTAAGTCGTTCTCCGCCTTTTCGAGGTCTTCTTTCTGAGTTATCATCTCGTCGTAACGCTCTTTCATGACTTTAAGGTCGTCAATAGCCTGAGCGTTTATCGAGCCGAGCGCGCTTCTCTTTCTTCTTAATCTGTTAATTTCCGCTTCGCCGTGCGACGCGTCGTAATTTTCCTCGCGGAACTTGACTGCCGTCTCGTAAGTTTCCTGATAATCTTCCCAAATACTCTGCTGCAGATATTCAAGGTCTGAGTCAATCTTTGCGAGTGCAATTTCTTCGGCGTGTTTTTTCTCCGACAGTTCTGTTATTTCCGCCGAAACGCGCTGTTTTAATGCATCGTTTTCGCCTAGTCTGTCTTTTAACTGCAATTTAGTGTTTTCTATTGATTCTATCTGCTCTCTTATGGCGTTAATCCTGTCCTGCTCCTCTTTGGTGAGGGCAACCTTTTCCTGGTCGCGCTTTAAGTTCTCGATAATTTCAGCCGCGCCCTGATTACTTTTTATAAGCCTGTCAACCGTAGACTCGGCTTCGTTTATAGCAGAAAGGAATCTGGTATTTTCGTCTTTAAGAGCGGCTATTCTGGCTTTGATTTCAGTCGACTTTACCTGCAAAGCAGTGCTTTCCTCGCTCAAAAGGTCGCGCTTTTTTCTGAGCGCGTCAAACTCGGCCTGCTGTTTATCGGCAATGTTCGCCGCACTTTCTTTATCCTCTTCGAGTTTTTTACTGCCCGTCTGAACCGCCTCGTAATCGCGGTCTATCTTTTCTATACGCTCTTTGACCGTATCAATAATGTCGTAAACGGATTCTATTTCTTTTCCTATCTCTATAAGACCGTTTTCGGCAACAGACTGTTTTTCTCTTTCTACAAGTATCTGCTGGCGCTTTCCGTTGTACATTTCGTTAAGAACGGAGAGTTCGTCAAGCGATTTGTCTCTCTTGCTTTCAAAGTGCGCCTTATCCGCTTTGAGTCCCTCCATTTCCTTACGTTTTATATTCAACTGTTCAAGGTTATCCTCGATTTTTCTGTCGCCCGAAAGAAGACCGACGGTATCTGTTCTTCTAGAACCGCCCGTCATCGCGCCCTGTGTGGAGAATACGTCTCCGTCAAGAGTTACCATCTTGAACGCAAAACGGTATTTATCGGCAATACGGGTGGCGTTTTCGAGAGTATCCACTATAAGCGTATTACCGAGCAGGTTGGATATTACATTTTCAAACTGACGGTCGTAAGTAACAAGTTTGTTGGCGACTCCGAGCGCTCCGCGTTCATTAAGCGCGCTTGTTACCGACGCAGTCTGTTCTCTGGGTTTTACCGAAGAAATGGGCAAAAACGTTATGCGCCCAAATTTATTTGCTTTGAGGTATTCTATTAAATATTTTGCGTCCTCGGGCGTTGCGGTAACGACATTCTGCGCGGCGGCGGCAAGTGCGGTTTCGAGCGCTATATCGAATTTTTTATCGCTCTTGATAAGTTCCGCGACCACCCCTTTAATGCGTTTTTGCAGTTCGGGAACGCTTTTCGCTCTGTTCAAAAGATTTTTTACCGACGGCATGTAGCCTTCGTAACTGTCTTTAAGTCCTTTATAAAAATTATCCTTGGTAACAAGAGTGGTTATTACAGAATTGAGATTATAAATCGCGTTCTCGCATTTGGCGACGCTTTCGTTACAGTCTCTGACCTCGTTTTCTTTATCGGCAATACTGTTTTTAAGTTCGTAAACGGCGCGGTCTAAGTCGTTGATAGCGTTGTCGCACCTTTCTTTGTCCGCAAACTGTTTTTCGCGTTTAGCGGAAAGTTCTTCCGCTTTTTTACTGAGTTCTTCGAGTTTTTCGTTAAGCGTTGTCTTTTCCAGAGACATTGTGCCTTTATTTACCTTTATATCGGTAAGCGACTCTATAGACTCTATGACCTTTTTCTGGTTCGCAGACGCTATTTCCTCGCCGATTGCAATCTGTTCGGATACCGAAAGCAGTTTTTTACTTGTCTTGTCCGCTTTTTCGGTAAGTTCCTCGAGCGTCTTTTCCGCTTCTTTTAATTCGGTCTCGTTTACGGAAATGCTGTTTTTACAATCGCTTATCAACGCGCGGCTTTCCTTTATCTGCGTTTCCGCGCGCTCTATCTGACCGTTTATATAAGAAATTCTCTGCTCGAAAAGTTGTTTTGCGCCCGTCGATTTTTCCATATTGACGCGCTTTTCCAAAAGTTCGTCGTTGAGATTTTTCAGTTTAAGGTCGGCTTCGCTTATGTCGCTGAAGATCTTATCGTAATTCTTCTGCGCCTCTTCGAGTTCGTGATTTCTTAACGCCGCCTGCTCGTCTATACCGCGAATGCGCGTGTATATTCTGTTTTTAGAACTTTCCACGCCGTCGACTTTTGCGATATAGGTATTCAGTTCATGGTGTTTCAACTGCTCGGAAAGAGCGTTGAATTCCTTGGCTTTTTCCGCCTGTCTTTCAAGCGGTGCAAGTTGATTTTCTATTTCGGTAATTATATCGATATATCTTACAAGGTTTTCGTGCGTGCGTTCGAGTTTTCTTTCCGATTCGTTCTTTCTGGTCTTGAACTTGGCAATACCCGTCGCTTCTTCGAAAATAAGACGCCTGTCCTCGGGCTTTGCGGACATTATCTCTTCGACTTTACCCTGTCCGATAATGGTATAGCCCTCTTTACCTATACCGCACTCGTGAAGCAGGTCTACTATATCTTTAAGTCTTACGGGATGCTTGGTTATATAATATTCGCTTTCGCCGCTTCTGAATAGTTTACGGGTAAGTATAACTTCGTTATAGTCAATGCTGAACATCTTGGACGAGTTATCGAAATAAAGCGACACCTCGCAGTAAGACAGGGATTTTCTGTTCTGCGTGCCGCTGAATATAACGTCCTGCATGCTCGAACCTCTCAGGCTTTTTGCCGACTGCTCGCCCAGAACCCAACGGATAGCGTCCGCGACGTTGCTCTTTCCGCAGCCGTTCGGACCTACTATACCCGTTAT
>CALWBJ010000195.1 GCA_944376035.1 uncultured Clostridia bacterium
TTCTTGATAAGCGGCGAGAATAACTAGTCTTACATTCATTTTTGCTGCAGACCGTACCTGGTCTTTATATTTTATTGTAAAGCCATAAGATCTCTCGCTGCTGTTCTGCGGCGTATGGCTAACCGTAACTGCATCTTCAATTATCTTTTTCGGATAACTTGCATAAGCGGAAACAAAGTCGTCTTTAGGTATTCCGGTTTCAGCATCTCCGTCTTGAATAACTATTCTTTCGGGAGAATATTCTTTAATCGTTCCCGTAGTAACACTTTCCTCACCCGTAGACGAGTTTTTCTTATAAATTTTAAGGTTTATACCTTGTGCAAATTCCAAATCCTCATATTCGTATTCAGGTTGAAATCCGTCAAGCATAGTAGCGTATCGGAAAGTAAGTATACCGCTGCTGCCCGGTAAAATGCTGTCGGTAGCAACGTGTGAAGTTTCTTTTATTGTAAAAGTATTGCCGCCGCGCTCAAAAGTAATACCGTCTGCGCCGACGCTTATAACTTTACCCGTATACATACGTTCCACACTGCGGTAATCAATTCCCGATTGAGAATATACAGTCAGATCGCAGAAAATATTAAAGGTTTTGCCGATATTTGACTGTATTTCCGCGTAAGTGTATTTTTTTTCGTAATCCGCTTCAAGGTCCGATACAAAGTCATCAAAATCCTTTTCGCTGTTCTTATAAAGATAATAATAGTAGTTTGCTCTTGATATAACGTTTCCTTCGTCTATAAAATCCGCGAACGTGTCAAGATATCCGTTAGCGGCGTTAATATGCGACGCCTCGTCATTTTCGTCGGCCATGGTGTTTTGCACTGAGTAAACCGCCGCCTCGCTCGCGATATAATATGTCGTCCTTAGAAAGGAAAATGCTACGCCTCCCGCAATAAATACCGCTATAACCAAAATTATAAGCAATAGATACCGTCTGATTGCGGAAAGTATTTTTATCAAAAGTATATTTTCTCGCTCTCCGTTTTTCTCCATATACAGAATACGCTCCGTTTTACTTTATATAATCAAATTAAATATAAACCCGTAAAATATAAACCTGGATAAAATCAAAAATTTTACAGTATTTTTTTCAAAATACCGTCCATAACCGTAAGTTTTCCGTTCACGTCAAGCGCAAGCGCCGTCTGATTGCGCGCCCTGTCAAGATTATGCCCCGGATAACTTATTTTAAAATAGGTATCTCCGTTAAGATAATCGGTCAAAAATCTGACGGCAAGTTCAGCCGTCATGGCAAGTACCCCCGTGTTAAGCGTCGCCTTTTCAAAATCGGTAAGGCTGGATTTGACTTCGCCGAGAAAACCTTCCGCAAACGCTCTGTATTTATCGAGATTCAGGGAAACCTTTTCAATATCGGGATCGTCCTCTATTACCGAGTTTGCTATAAATCTTATCGCGTCTCCGAAATCGTGCGCTACAAGCCCGGGCATGACCGTGTCAAGGTCAAGAACGGCGAGAGCCTCACCCGTGTTTTTATCAAAACTGACGTTGTTACACTTTGTGTCGTTATGAGTAACGCGCAAAGGCAACAATCCTTTATCAAGATATTCCTGTAAAACTACTGCCTTTTCTTCCAAAGAATATAATTTGTCGATTTCTTTTGTAACAGACTTCACTCTGCCGCACGTATCTTTACGGACTGCCTCTTTAAAGACGTCAAAACGTTTTTTCGTGTTATGAAAATCAGGAATGGTTATATACAGCGAACCTGCGTCAAACCCGTCGAGACAGTTCTGAAATCTTCCGAACGCTTCTCCCGCCCTTCTGATTATATTGAGATCCTTCACACTGTCGTATGTAACCGAATCCTTAATAAACCTGTAACAACGCCAGTAATTGCCTCCGTCGTCTATGACGTAAGGTCTGCCGTCTTTGGCAAAAAAAACGCGAAGAACGAATTTCTTCGTGGAAAGTCCCATTCTTTCAATATTGTCATGCACGTAAGCGGTTACGCGCACAATATTGTCCATAACCTTTTCGTGTTCTTTAAATACCGTTTTGTTTATCTTTTGCAAGGCGTAATTCTTATCTTCGCCGTCACGTATGAAACGCACTACATAGGTGCTGTTTATATTTCCCGTTGTCAGTTGTTTGCAACCGATATATTTCCCGCCTATGGTAAAGCGGGAACATATGTCCTGAATGGTCAAAGTTTACCTCCCTCGTAAACGAACCTACTAACATTTTAACACAAATAATAAAAAAAGCAATTCTATTAGGGGGCTTTTTTAATTTTTAATTATTTTGAAGGTATTTTATCGCGCGGAATTTCAACTACTTTTCTGTTTTTAATCTGCACGCATCTGTTGCATATGGTCAAAGCGGCTTTTTTGTGCGAAATTATTATTACGGTAACGTCTTTTATTTTTTTAAGATTGTCAAGTACTCTGTATTCGGTTTCTTCGTCGAGAGCGCTGGTTGCTTCGTCGAGTAAAAGCACGGGTGCGCGGCTTAAAAGGGCGCGCGCTATCGCTATGCGCTGAATCTGTCCTTCCGACAGTCCCGTACCCTTTTCGCCCACACGGGTTTTAAGACCTTCGGGAAGTTCGTCTATGAAATCGGAGGCGCAACTTATATCGAGCGCGCGGCGCACTTCTGTATCCGAAGCGTCGGGAACAATGAATTTTACATTTTCTTCTATATTGCCGCTGAAAAGCATATTTCCCTGCGGCACATACGAAAATAACGGACGGGTGGACGCATCCACGTCAGTTTTATTTCCTTTTACAGACAAAAAAATACTACCTTCGTCAACGTGATATATGCCGAGCAACAATTTAATAAGAGTACTCTTACCTATGCCCGATATACCGGTTACTGCTATAAAATCGCCTTTATCCGCTCTGAAATCGGCTTTGTCGAATACCTTATCCCGTCCGTATTAAAAAGTTAATTTTTCAAAATTTATTGAGTTTAGCTCTTGGTAAATCGAATCTCTGTCCCGCCTGCAACCTATATCTTCACTTTCCATCGCTTCTATTTCCATAAGCCGCTCTGCCGAGGCAATCAGACAATAATATTTGTATA